>JAGXSN010000036.1 GCA_018333815.1 Sulfuritalea sp.
ATCGACCCGTCGCGCAAGCGCACCGGCGGCGCGCTGCTCGGCGACCGCATCCGCATGAACGCCATCGAGCATCCCAACATCTTCATGCGCTCGCTGGCGACGCGCGACACCGGCAGCGAGATTTCCGCCGCGCTGCCCGAGGTGATCGCCGCCTGCAAGCTCGCCGGCTTCGACCTCGTGATCGTCGAAACGTCAGGGATCGGCCAGGGCGACGCCGCCATCGTGCCGCACGTGGACGCCTCGATCTACGTGATGACCCCCGAATTCGGCGCGGCCTCGCAGCTGGAGAAGATCGACATGCTCGACTTCGCCGACTTCGTGGCGATCAACAAGTTCGACAGGAAGGGAGCAATGGATGCGCTGCGCGACGTGCGCAAGCAATACCAGCGCAACCGCGAGCGCTTCAACGAAAGCCCGGAGGCGATGCCGGTGTTCGGCACGCAGGCGTCGCGCTTCAACGACGACGGCGTGACCGCGCTCTACCAGCATGTCGCCGCCCGCCTCGTCGCGCTGGGCCTCAGGCTCAAGCCGGGCAAGCTGCCGAGGGTCGAGACGCGCCAGTCCTCGCAGAGCCGCGCCATCGTGCCGGCGCAGCGCGCGCGCTACCTCGCCGAGATCGCCGACACCGTGCGCGGCTACCACAGGCACATCGACGCCCAGGTGACCATCGCCCGCGAGCGCCAGAGCCTGCGCATGTCCAAGGTCATCTTCGAAGGCTGCGGCAAATCAAACGAGGACTTCGACGCTCAGTTTCGTGACCTCATCGCCTGGAAGGACGGCCAGCTCGATCCGAAGGCGAAGAAGCTGCTCGACATGTGGCCGGACACGGTGAAGGCCTACAGCGGCGACGAATACGTGGTGAAGATCCGCGACAAGGAAATCCGCACGCGGCTCACGCATGAGACGCTCTCCGGAACGAAGGTCAAGAAAGTCGTGCTGCCCAAGTTCGCCGACGAAGGCGAGACGCTGCGCTGGCTGATGAAGGAGAACGTGCCCGGCAGCTTCCCCTACACTGCCGGCGTGTTCGCCTTCAAGCGCCGGGGTGATGCTGGTGGCGAGGACCCGACGCGCATGTTCGCCGGCGAGGGCGACGCCTTCCGCACCAACCGCCGTTTCAAGAAGGTCTCCGAGGGCATGCCGGCCAAGCGCCTGTCCACCGCCTTCGACTCGGTGACGCTCTACGGCTGCGACCCCGACGAGCGGCCCGACATCTACGGCAAGATCGGCAACTCGGGCGTCAGCATCGCCACGCTCGACGACATGAAGGTGCTCTACGACGGCTTTTCTCTCTGCGACCCGGCCACCAGCGTCTCGATGACCATCAACGGCCCGGCGCCGATCCTCCTGGCGATGTTCTTCAACACCGCCATCGACCAGCAGCTCGCCAAGTTCAAGGCCGACAACCATCGCGAACCGACTGAGGACGAGGCCGAGAAGATCCGCGAATGGGTGTTGTCCTCCGTGCGCGGCACGGTGCAGGCCGACATCCTCAAGGAGGATCAGGGCCAGAACACCTGCATCTTCAGCACCGAGTTCGCGCTGAAGATGATGGGCGACATCCAGGAGTTCTTCGTGCACAACCAGGTGCGCAATTTCTACTCGGTGTCGATTTCCGGCTACCACATCGCCGAGGCCGGCGCGAACCCGATCTCGCAGCTCGCCTTCACGCTCGCCAACGGCTTCACCTACGTTGAATCGTATCTGGCGCGCGGCATGCACATCGACGACTTCGCGCCGAACCTCTCCTTCTTCTTCAGCAACGGCATGGATGCCGAATACGCGGTGATCGGCCGCGTCGCGCGCCGCATCTGGGCCGTGGCGATGAAGCACAAGTACGGCGCCAACGAGCGCTCGCAGAAGCTCAAGTACCACGTGCAGACCTCGGGCCGCTCGCTGCACGCGCAGGAGATGGCCTTCAACGACATCCGCACCACGCTGCAAGCCCTCATTGCCGTCTACGACAACTGCAATTCTCTGCATACCAACGCCTACGACGAGGCGATCACCACGCCCACCGACGAATCGGTGCGCCGCGCCATGGCGATCCAGCTGGTCATCAACCGCGAGTGGGGCCTGGCCAAAAACGAGAACCCCAACCAGGGCGCCTTCGTCATCGACGAATTGACGGATCTGGTCGAGGAAGCCGTACTCAAGGAATTCGAGGCCATCGCCGACCGCGGCGGCGTGCTCGGCGCCATGGAGACCGGTTACCAGCGCGGCAAGATCCAGGAAGAAAGCCTCTACTACGAGCACAGGAAGCACGACGGCTCGCACCCGATCATCGGCGTGAACACCTTCCGCAACCCGCAGGGCGACGTGCCTGCGCGTGTCGAACTCGCGCGTTCCACCGAGGAGGAGAAGCAGTCGCAGATCACGCGGCTGCGCGACTTTCAGCAGCGCAATGCCGCCGCCTCAGGCGCCATGCTGCAGAAGCTCAGGCAGACGGTGATCGACAACGGCAACGTCTTCGCCGTGCTGGTGGATGCCGTGCGCGTCTGCTCGCTCGGGCAGATCAGCGGCGCGCTTTACGAGGTCGGCGGGCAGTACCGCCGCAGCATGTAAGCCCGCCATCCCCCAGCCCCTTCCTCGCGGAAGGGGAGACTTGCGGCTCGCCACGCTCGATGGTCGCGGAAAAGTCGGCGCTGGCGGGACGGCCGGGGCAGCCGTTAGAATGAGCGGCGCAGCGCATTGAACCGAACCACCTTCCATGACACCGGTTTCCATCTATGACTCCACCCTGCGCGACGGCGCGCAGGCCCAGGGCGTTTCCTACTCGGTCGAGGACAAGCTCAAGATCGTCGAGCGTCTGGACGGTCTGGGCGTGGCCTGGATCGAGGCCGGCAATCCCGGCTCCAACCCCAAAGACCTTGAATTCTTCGCCCGGGCCGGGGCGCTCAAGCTCAGGCATGCGCGCCTGATCGCCTTCGGTGCGACGCGCAAGGCGGGCAAGCGCGTCTCCGCCGACGCCAACGTCAAGTCGCTGCTCAGGGCCGGCACGTCCGCCGTCGCGATTTTCGGCAAGAGCTGGGACTATCAGGTGACCGAGATCCTGCGCACCACGCTCGCAGAAAATCTCGCCATGATCGGCGACACGGTGAGTTACTGCAAGCGGCATGGCAGGGAAGTCGTGTTCGACGCGGAGCATTTCTTCGACGGCTACAGGGGGAATCCCGGCTATGCCCTGAAGACGCTGGAGGCCGCCGCCGGCGCCGGCGCCGATGCGCTGGTGCTGTGCGACACCAACGGCGGCTCGTTTCCAGACGAAATTTTCGAGATCACGCGCGGCATTTGCGCGCGGTTCCCGCGGATCACGATCGGCATCCATTGCCACAATGACAGCGAGATGGCGGTGGCCAACTCGATCCGCGCCGTGCAGGCCGGCGTGACCCAGGTGCAGGGTACCATCAACGGACTGGGCGAACGCTGCGGCAACGCCAACCTGTGTTCGATCATTCCCAACCTGCAGCTCAAGCTCGGCTACGATTGCATCCCGGCCGGGGCGATGCGCCATCTGACGGACGTGGCGCGCTCGGTGAGCGAGATCGCCAACCTGCCGCACAACGAGAAGGCGCCCTACGTCGGCGCGCACGCCTTCGCCCACAAGGGCGGCATGCATATCGACGCGGTGGTGAAGAATCCGGTTTCCTACGAGCACATCGACCCCGAACGGGTGGGCAACAGCCGGCGCGTGCTGATGTCCGAGGTGGCGGGGCGCAGCACCCTGCTGGCGCGCATCAATGCCGTCGATCCGACGCTGTCCAAGGATTCGCCGGCAACGCGCCGGATCATCGACAAGCTCAAGGAGCTTGAACATGCGGGCTACCAGTTCGAGGCAGCGGAAAGCTCTTTCGACCTGGTGGTGCGCAAGATGCTCGGCCGCCATGCGCCGAGCTTCGAACTGGTCGAGTTCAAGGTGATCGTCAACGAGCCCTCGGTCAATGCGGTGAATTCCTCGGTGATCATCAAGGTGCGCGTCGGCGACCAGGAGGTATTGACCGTGGCGGAGGGCGACGGTCCGGTGAACGCCCTCGACAAGGCGGTGCGCAAGGCGCTCGAGCGGCTTTACCCGGCCATCGGCGCGGTGCGGCTTACCGACTACAAGGTGCGCGTGCTCGATTCCGACAAGGCTTCGGCGGCGCGCGTGCGGGTGCTGATCGAGTCGACCGACGGCCGGGAGAACTGGACGACCATCGGCGTATCCACCGATATCATCAACGCCTCGTGGCAGGCGCTGGTCGACTCCCTCGAATACAAGCTGCTGCGCGACGCCGGCGGCGGCCGTTGTGGTGGAGCGTCAGGCCGAGCAGGGCCGCCAGGCCGAACAGCATGACCAGCAGGGAGACATGCACGGCTTCCTTGCTGGCGGCGTAGGCGATGCTCGAATAGGCGAGATAGGCGCAGGAAAGGCAGAAGACGATCGGGATGAACGGGTAAAGCGGCGTCCTGAAGGGGCGCTTGATGTCGGGATGGCGCATCCTGAGCAGGAAGACGGACAGCCCGACGAGGAACAGGAAGCTCCAGAACACCGGTGCGGTGAACTCCACCATCGTCTCGAAGCCGTCGGCCTGGAAGGCGGCGAACACCACCAGCGTCAGACTGATGCCCGCCTGCAGGAGATAGCTGTTCACGGGCGTGCCACGGGCGGCCTGCCAGCGCCCGAGTCCGCGCAGCAGCGCCCAGTTGCGCCCGAGGGCGTAATTGGTGCGCGCGCCGACGATCATCGTCGAGTTGATGCTGGTGAGCGCGGCGAGAGAGACCAGGATCCCGATCAGCACCTCGGCCCACGGCCCGAAGGCGCGCCCGAGGACGTCGGCGCCGGCGGCCTTGCTCGCCGCGAGGCCGTCCAGCCCCAGGCCCCAGAGCAGGGCGAAGTTCACCAGCAGATACAGCGCCGTGATGATGGCCAGGCTATACACGAGCACCCGGACGATCGCGCGCGGCCCGCCGCGCACCTCGGCGGAAATGTAGGCGGCCTCGTTCCAGCCGCCGAAGGTGAGCAGCACAAAGACGAGAGCGAGACCGAGGAGGCCGGCAGGCGGGGTGGCGGCAAACGCGCTGTACGGCGCCGTGGCAGGCGCGGCGGCAGAAAAACCGGCCACGATGATCGCGCCCAGCCCGACGATCACCAGCAGGATCATCGCGGTCTGCAAACGCGCGGAAAGCTGGAGACCGATCAGATTGGTGAGCGTCAGCAGCACGACCACCGCGAAGGCCCACAACGCGGTCGAGTGCGCACCCAGATCGACCACGCGCGACATGTAGTCGCCAAAGACGAAGGCGAGCAGGGCGATCGATCCGGTGTTGATCACCATGGCCTTTGCCCAGGCGTAGAGGAAAGACAGCTTCTTGCCGTAGGCGCGCGTGAGGAAATGGTAGTCGCCGCCCGCGTGGGGGTGAGCGGAGCACAGCTCGGCGTAGCACAGGGCGCCGGCCAGCGAAACGAGGGCGCCGGCGATCCAGACGGCGACCAGCCAGCCGGCATCCTGGGTGATGCCGGCCACCATCGAAGGGGTCTTGAAGATGCCGGCGCCGACGACGATTCCGACGACGATGGCGACCGCGCCGGCCATCGTCAGCAGGCGATGCGGTTCGGCACGCGCGCCGCCGGCGCTCGTCACTCCGGACATTCCGCCCCGCTTGCGCCAGGCGCCCTTACAGGCGCTTGCCCTCGACAGCGACGCTGCGCTCCGGCCCGCGCATCTGGCCGGCCAGACTATTGCCGGCGACCTTGAGGCTGAAGGCGGCACGCTTCCCGCCGTCGCAGAGGCAGGAGAAGCGCATCTCGGTGCCGACCATGCGCGCTTCCTCGATCGGATGGGCGCGCCCATCGACCGTAAGCGTGCCGGAGATCTTCTGATAGTTCTGCTCCAGGGCGAGCGCCGCCTTGGATTGGCCGGGCAGCTGGATGGCCCAGCGCCCGCGCACGTCGGCCGGCACGATCCAGAAGAATCCGTACGATCCGCCGACGTTGATTTCGGTGTCGGGCTGCCATGTGCCCATATCGAAGCTGTGGGAGACGATGCGCGTGCCCGGCTTCATTTGCAGCAACGTGGGCTTGAGCCTGAGGTTCAGCTCGGGCAGCAGGTAGAGCGTGACCACGGTGGCCTGCGAAAAATCC
>JAGXSN010000037.1 GCA_018333815.1 Sulfuritalea sp.
GGCGCGCGTGGCGATCTCGTTGCCCAAACCGCGGTGGGCTTGACGCTGGACAAGCCGGTGGGGCGCCAGGTGTTGCGGGGGGGTATCGGCCTGACCCAGATCCGCCACGGGCGGCACACCCAGCTCGACAGCGAGCTGTCGTCCCACTCGGCGGGCTGGGATTGGAGCCTGGGCAACCGGCTGACGGGCGCGCTTTCCTACCATCATGCGGAGAAGCTGCCGGGTTTCGGCGACTTCCGCACGCCGGTGCGCGATGTCGTGAAGACCGACTCGATCACGGCGCGCGCCACGGTCAGAATCCCCTCGGGCTGGCAGCTGCAGCTCGGAGCGGGCCATACGCGTACGGCGCATTCGGCCAGCGTCAACGCTTTCGGCGATTCCCGCGTGGAAAGCGTCGAAACGGGACTGCGTTACGCGCCGGGTTCGGGCCGGGAGTTCGGCCTGCGGCTGCGGCAGGCCGAAGGCAGCTTCCCGAACCGGCAGCAGGTCGGGGGGCACTTCATCGACAACAGTTACCGGGAAAATGCGCTCGAACTGGATGCCGTTTGGCACGCCGGCGGCACCAGTCAGTTGCAGGGGGCGATCGGCTCCGCACGCCGCAACTACGGGGAAGTTGCCGAGCGCAATTTTTCCGGCCTGACCGGGCGGCTGAACTGGAACTGGCGCCCCACCGGCCGCACCAGCCTCGGCGCCGGGATACGCCGTGAAACCGGCAGCCAGGACGACCTGATCGCCACCCAGGCGGTATCCGACGTGATCTCGGCCAGCGCGGCCTGGCAGCCGACCGCCAAGCTCGGTTTCAATATTCTGGCCGAGTTGCGGCAGCGCGACCTGCGGGCGGATCCCTTGCCCGTCCCCGGCAGCTTGTCGAACCGGCGCGACGATGACGAGCTGTTGAGTCTCGGCGTCGGCTACGCGGCCATGCGCGACCTGCGCCTCAACCTTTCCTGGCGCGAGGAGCGCCGCAAGTCGAGCTTCGCCGCCGGCACCTACCGCGCGCGACTGATCGCGGTGGCGGCGACCTTCGTGTTCTGAGCGCGGTTCCCTGGCGTGTCCCCATCACTGTCCGGCACGGAGGTCCCGCCTCCCTTCATCGATCGGCTATGCAGCAAAAAACCGGGCGTGCCGGTCACTTGGGCGCTGCTGATCGCCAATCTGGCCGTGTTTGCCGCAACGCTGCTGGCCGGAGCGGGCTGGTGGCACACCGCGAATGCGGTACAGCTGGACTGGGGAGCGAATTTCGGGCCGGCAACCCAGGACGGCGAGTGGTGGCGGCTGGGGACGGCGATGTTCCTCCATTTCGGCCTGGTGCATCTGGCGGTCAACCTGGTGACCCTGGCGGAACTGGGGCGCTATGTCGAACGCATCCTGGGATCGGCGCGTTTCGTTCTGCTCTATGGCGGCAGCGGCGTGGGCGGCAACCTGCTCTCGCTCGTCATGCAAGGGAGTCAAGGGGTCTCCGGCGGCGCTTCGGGCGCACTATTCGGTCTGTGCGCCGCCCTGCTCGTCGCGGTCTGGTTCGAACGGCGGACGCTGGAGAGGAGCGAATTCCGCTGGCTGTTCCTGGGCGGACTGGCTGTTACCGCCGGCAACATCGCCCTGGGCCTGCTGATCGTGGGTATCGACAACGGTGCGCATCTGGGCGGTTTCGTCTGCGGCCTGCTGCTGAGCCTCGTTCTCGCCCATGGCACCCCCCCCCTGCCTCATGCGCTGGGCAGAATCCGTCTTGCCGCCAGCGCCCTGCTGGGGATCTGGATCGCCGCCCTGATCCTGGCACTTCCCGAAGCGCGCTACGACTGGAGCGATGAGTTGGCGGCGCGCGATGCGATCCGGCAGTTCGCCAGCACGGACAGCGAACTGGCCGAGCGCTGGAACGCCATACTCCAGTTGGGCGACCGGCAGGGCCTGAGCTTCGCGGAGATGGCCAATCGCATCGAAACCGAGGTTGTCCTTCGTTACGAGGAAAGCTTCGAGCATCTCGCCGCCTTCGACCTCGATCCGCGCGCGCCCTCGGTCTTCCTGCTCGGTCGGGTGCGGCGTTATGCCCAGCTGCGCGGAACGGCATCGCATGAGTTCGCCGACGCCATGCGTACGGGCGACACGCAAGGGATGCGGCGCGCATTCGAGAAGCTGGAAGGCGCCAGCGTGCTCCAAACGGAGCATCCGCGCCCGCCCGGAAAAAAATAATTCCGTCACGCCTCCCGCGTAGGCTGAAGTCCCCCGTTCGATCAGGATCGAGGCATTGCGCCGTGCGCTGGCGGGATGGGGATGGGCGGGCGATCCGCAAACAGGGAGGCATTCAGGCCAAGCGACGACACCACCACGACACTAGTCCATTCTGACTATCAAATCAGGCGGCTTCAGCACGAATTTGTGCAACATTGGCCCGCTAGCATGTGCCTCATGAACCGATCATGAGGCAGGGCAGTTATTTTTTTCCAGAAAGGACCAGGCATGAAATCGAAGCTCCTGAATGCAACGAGTACGGCCTTGCTCGCGGCCCTCTGCGGAGCGGGAAGCGTCCATGCGGCGGCGCCTCCCGGACAGCTCGACCATGGGCTGATTGATATCCGCTACCAGAACACCTACGCGGGGGTGACAACCCAGTTGCACTTGCCCCTCGCTGCGGGCCCGGGCGGTCTTTCCGTCGGCATCTACGATTTCCAGAGGCGCAACGCGGAGACGCTTGCGCCGGAGGGCTCGTTTCTCGCCTATTGCGTCGATCCCTGGCAATGGGCAAGCAGCAATTATCACACCTACGAAACAAGACTCCTGAGCGCCTCCCCGTTGGCGCATGACGCCGCCAGATATGCCAATGTTGTCAGGCTGTTCGGTCACGCCTATGCCGATTCGCTGGGGGATCAGATCAAGGCAGCCGGCTTCCAGCTGGCCTTGTGGGAGGCCTTCAACGATGACGGAGATCTTTACAACGGCGCGGTGCGGGTGACATCCGGAACCCACGGGGCGGTGACCGGTGCGGCGCAGTCGCTGCTCGGCCAGCTGGATACTTGGGGAGCCGCCCCCACAACCTACGAACTGACGCTGTTCTCCAATTCGGGCTATCAGGATTATCTGGCCGTCACCGCCACCTTTGCCTCCGCAGCTCCCGAGCCCGGCAGTTATGCCATGCTGCTCGCCGGCCTCGGCCTGCTGACCTGGGTTGTGCGCCGCCGCAACAAGGCGTGATGCCGGTGGCGTCTGCTTGCGCAACGCATTTCCGGTCGCAACACGAGTGTCACAAAGGGCTGCTAACGTTGGCAGCCCTTTCCTTTTGTCAACGCTGCTAAAGCGGAAGCTCAATCATGACCAGAACACCCGTGTGGTTCATCGCCGTCTCCGTACTACCTCTTCTCGTCGCCTGCGGTGAGCAGGGAGAGAACAAGGCCGCCACGCAGTCGGTGGCAAAGGTCGGCAACCAAGAGGTGACCGTCCATCAGCTCAACGCCCTGCTGGTGCGCAGCCCGAATCCGACGCCCGAGCAGGAGCAGGCCGCTGCCCGTCAGGCCGTGGAGAGGCTGATTGACCAGGAATTGCTCGTGCAACAGGCGCTGAGCCAGAAAGCGGATCGGGAGCCCAAAACGATGCAGGCCATCGAAATGGCGCGCCGCGATATTCTGGCGCGATCGGCCGTCGAGAGGATCTCCGCCGGCGTCGTGAAGCCTTCGCCGGAGGACATCAAGAGCTACTACGAGCAGAATCCCGCCCTGTTCGCCGAGCGTCGCGTCTATAACCTCAACGAGATCGTGGCCAGGCTGCCGCCGGAACGTGTTCCCGAGCTCGAAAACCAGATCAGGAAAGCGAGGAATCTGAATGACGTGGCCCTTTGGCTGAATGGGCAGAATGTGCCCATGGTCGGCAACAACACGACGAAATCGGCCGAGCAGTTGCCGATGGAACTGCTGCCGCGTTTTCATCAGATGCGGGATGGCCAGATTGGCGTGATACCCGGCAGAGATGGCGTTCTCATTGTTCATCTGGCCAGTTCGCGCGCCACTCCGGTCAGCGCGGAGAACGCCGCTCCGATAATCGAACAGTACCTGTCGAACAGGAGACGCGCCGAGGCGGTGGATAGGGAAATCAAGTCGTTGCGGGAGAAAACGCCAATCGAGTATCTCGGGCAGTTCGCCCAAGCGCCGCCGTCCCCGGCCGACGGCGCCCCCAAAGCCGAAACGAAGCAGGCGGACGAGGCCGCCGCGGCGAGCTCGCTGGACAAAGGCCTTTCCGGCCTGAAATAGACCGGCGGCCCTATTGTCATGACTAACAGCAAGCTGCCGGTTACGCCCGGGACGTTCTTGAAGATGTGCCTGTTCTGGGCAATCTGCGTGCTGGTCCAGCCGGCGCTGGCGGCCGGGGAGGTGGAGTACCGGATCGGCGCCGGCGACATCATTCGCATCAGCGTCTTCCAGAACCCGGAACTGACCACGGAGGCGCGTGTCGGCGAACAGGGCGCGATCACGTTTCCGCTGATCGGTAAGGTCGGCATCGGCGGTTTGCCCCTGTCCGAAGCCGAACGCCAGATCGGCGAACGCCTGCGCGACGGCGGCTTTGTCGTCAATCCGCAGGTCAGCATCATGCTCATGCAGATTCGCAGCAGCCAGGTCGCCGTGCTCGGGCAGGTCGGCCGCCCCGGCCGCTACCCCCTGGAAACCACGGATATCAGGCTGATCGACATGCTGGCCATCGCCGGCGGGGTCGCGCCGGCTGGTGCCGATGTCGCGGTGCTCAACGGCTACCGCGAAGGCAAGCCGATCAGCCTCGAGATCGACATTCCCCGTCTGCTGCTCAATGCCAAATTCGAGGAGAACATCGCGTTGCAGGGAGGCGACATCATCTACGTGCACCGTGCGCCGGTGTTCTATATCTATGGCGAGATTCAGCGACCCGGGTCGTATCGGCTGGATCGGGACATGACGGTG
>JAGXSN010000038.1 GCA_018333815.1 Sulfuritalea sp.
AGGCCCGGCGCGTGCGCAACTATCCCGAGGCCGCGCGGCGCGACGGCCTCACCGGCACCGCCGAGGTGCGCGTCACGGTCGACGCGCGAGCGGGGCGCCGCACCGAACTTTCGCGCTCCAGCGGCCACCCGCTGCTGGATGCGGCCGCGCTCGAAATGCTGCGCACGGCGGCGGCGCGCGCGCCCCTGCCCGAAAGCTTGCGCGGGCGGGAATTCGCCGTGCTGCTGCCCGTGGTGTTCGAGGTCGAGGACTGAACGGTCACTCCGGCCGGGGCACGGTCTCCACGTGCAGGCCGTAAACGCCGCGCCTGCGGTCGGCGCAGAAGTGGCGCAGGGTCATCGCCACGGTGCGGAAGGCGATTTCATCCCAGGGAATGGCGGCTTCGTCGAACAGGGCGATCTCGATCGTTTCCTCGCCTGCCGCATAGTCCAGGTCGAGCAGCCGGGCGCGAAAGACCAGGTGCACCTGGCTGATGTGCGGCACCGAGATCATCGTGTATAGCGCCTGCAGCTCGACGCGCGCGCCGACCTCCTCGGCGGTTTCGCGCAGTGCGGCTTCGGCGACGGTTTCCCGGTTTTCCATGAATCCCGCGGGCAACGTCCAGCAGCCCAGGCGCGGCTCGATGGCGCGCCGGCACAGGAGGATGCGGTCTTCCCATACCGGCAGGGCGCCGACCACCAGGCGCGGATTGCGGTAATGGATCGCGCCGCAGGCGTTGCAGACATGCCGCGGCAGGGTGTCGCCCGGCGGAACCCGCAGGCTGACCGGCGCCGCGCAGATCGGGCAGAAATTGATGTCGTGATCCATCGTGGCCGGATTTTAAGATGATTGTCCAGCGGGCGACCCCATCATGAGAAATCGACCAGCTAGCAGAAAAAAATTATAAAAAACATGAAATAAACGGCGTAATGTAAGGTTTTTTCTTACAACAATCTCCCATCCCGTTCTTACAAAAGGATGGTTTTTCCACTGATTTTCCTCTTGCCGATTTCTCCGGAAAATGCCACCACTGCCAAACGGGCTCGCGACGGGTTTCCCGTCACCCGGGATTGGCGGCGATGCTAGGAGAGAAAAGATGAAACCGACCGACACCTACAACGACATCAAGGAGGTCAACCTCGCCTATCTGATGCTGGCGCAGAACATGGTTCGCTCCGACCGCGAAGCCGCCGTGTTCCGTCTGGGCATCGGCGCGGAGATTGCCGACATCCTGGAGGCCCTGACTCCCGGACAGGTGCTGAAAATGGCCAGTTCCGACATGCTGCTGTGCAGCTTCCGTTTTGACGACACGCTGCTGATCGACCTGCTCGCCAATCACGAGCGCGAGCGCGGGGTCGGACACATCCACGCCGCCATCCTCGCCGCCGGCAGGCCGGTCGAGTCCGTCGCCTGATGCCCGTTCGCGGCAACGCCCGGAGGTTCCATGCGCAATAAATCCGTTATCTCGGAGGCAAGAGACATTCGCCTGGCCGTCGAGCTGATCGAGCTCGGCGCCCGCCTGCAATTGCTCGAGGCCGAAACCAACCTGTCGCGCGAGCGGCTGCTCAAGCTCTACAAGGAAGTGCGCGGCGTCTCGCCGCCCAAGGGCATGCTGCCGTTCTCGACCGACTGGTTCATGACCTGGCAGCCGAACGTGCATGCCTCGCTGTTCATGGCCTATTTCAATTTCCTCGAGCGCCACACCAAGCTGTCCGGCCTGGAGCGCATCATCAAGGCCTATCGCCTCTACATGGAGCAGACCGCGCGCTGCGGCATGGAAAAGGTTCTGTCGCTCACGCGCGCCTGGACGATGGTGCGTTTCTTCGATGCCGGCATGTTGCAGATGACGCGCTGCAAGACCTGCGGCGGGGATTTCGTCGCCCACGCCCACGATCCCAGGCGCGATTATGTCTGCGGTCTGTGCCACATGCCCGCCCGGGCGGGCAAGACCCGGCGGGCCGCCGAGAGTTCGGCCAGCGCCGCCGCCTGAGGCTTTCCGGCGCGTCCGGGCGCCCGTGCCTGCGGACGGAGCGGCGAAGCTTGTATGACGAGCGGGGAGATTCCCGCTATCATGGCGCCTCGCCGGACGCGTCCCCGCAGGGGTGGCGGTCGCGTCATCTGAACAACCGGAATTGCCATGTTATTGCTCGTCGGCTACCTCATCGTCCTGCTTTCCTCGATCGGCACCTATGCCCTCCACGGCGAACTGGGCGCCTTGTGGGTGCCGCTCGAATATGTGGCGATCTTCGGCATGTCGGTCGGCTATCTGGTCGCGTCCAACGGGCCGCGCGCGCTGAAGGCGGTGCTCGGGGCGATTCCCGGGGTGCTCAAGGGCTCGCCTTACAACAAGGCGCTCTACATGGACCTGCTGGCGTTGCTGTTCGAGCTGCTCGTCAAGGTGCGCAAGGAAGGCCTGATGTCGATCGAGAACGATGTCGAGGATCCCGCGGCCAGCCCGATCTTCTCCAAGTATCCGTCGGTGGTGAAGGATCACCATGCGGTCGAATTCATCACCGACTACCTGCGCATGATGGTCGGCGGCAATCTCAACGCCTTCGAGATCGAGAACCTGATGGACATCGAGATCGAAACCCATCACAAGGAGGCTCATTTCCCCGCCCACATGGTGCAGACCCTGGCGGGCGCGGTGCCCGCGATCGGCATCATCGTGGCGGTGATGGGCGTGATCAACGTGATGGGCTCGGTGGGCGAGCCGCCGGCCGTGCTGGGCAAGATGATCGGCGGCGCCTTGGTCGGCACCTTCCTCGGCATTCTGCTGGCCTACGGCTTCATCGAACCGATCGCCAACCAGCTCAACCAGAAGTGCGAGGAGGGCAGCAAGATCTACCACGTCATCAAGGCGGTGCTGCTCGCCAGCATGAACGGCTACGCGCCGCAGGTGGCGATCGAGTTCGGCCGCAAGGTGCTCAATTCCGGCGACCGGCCGAGCTTCACCGAGCTCGAGGAAGACTTGAAGGCGCGCAAGGGGAAATAAGCGGGCGGCCGGCGCCGTCTTGCCCGCGCCGACTTTCGCCCCAAAGAGGCCATGAGCGACGACAGCCAGCAACCCATCGTAGTCAAGCGGATCAAGAAGGGCGGCGCCGGCGGGCACGGCGGCGCCTGGAAGATCGCCTATGCCGACTTCGTCACGGCGATGATGGCCTTCTTCCTGCTGATGTGGCTGCTCGGCTCGACGACCAAAGGCGATCTGAAGGGCATCGCCGACCACTTCCAGACGCCGCTCCTGGTCGCCCTGTTCGGCGGTTCCGGCGCCGGCGACGCGTCTTCCGTCATTCAGGGCGGCGGCGAGGACCTGACGCGCAGCCACGGCCAGGTCAAGCGCGGGGAGGTCGAGGCGCCGACCAAAAGAATCAACTTGCAGGCGCTCAAGGCCGATTTCGAAAGGATCGAGAAGGGCCGCCTCGAAGGGCTGCAGGCCGAGCTCGAGGCCCTGATCGAGGCGAATCCGGCCCTGCAGCAGTTCAAGAACCAGCTGCTGATCGACATCACCGCCGAGGGGCTGAGGATCCAGATCGTCGATGAGCACAACCGGCCGATGTTCGATTCGGCCAGTTCCGAGCCCCGACCCTACGCGCGGCAGATCCTGCGTGCGATCGGGCCGCTGCTCAACAAGGTGGAAAACCGCATCGCCCTCGCCGGCCATACCGACGCCACGCCTTTCGTCGGGGGCGACCGCGGCTTCGGCAACTGGGAACTGTCGACCAACCGGGCCAACGCCTCGCGGCACGAACTCGTGATCGGCGGGCTGCAGGACAGCAAGGTGATCCGCGTTACCGGCTATGCCTCGACCGTCCTGTTCGACCAGGCCCAGCCGACCAACCCGATCAACCGCCGCATCAGCATCGTCGTGCTGAACAAGCGTACCGAGGAGGCCATCCTCGGCGACGGCAAGGAGATCACTGCCGCCGCGGCGCTGGAATCCTTCCCGCCGGGCCAGAGCGCTCCCGCAGCCCCGGCGCTGCCCGGGCGATGAGCCGGAACGGCGCGGAGGGCGTTTGAACACGCCGCCCCCCGGCCCGGCAGCGGCGCAGGCGCTGCTGGCGCAGGCGACGCGGACGCTGGCCGAGACGGGAAAACAGGTCGCGCAACGCGAATTCCCCTTCACCGCGGCGGATTTCGAGCGCGTCCGGCAGCTCATTTACCGGCATGCCGGCATCTCCCTCGCCCCGATCAAGCAGGACATGGTCTATTCCCGGCTGGTGCGCCGCCTGCGCGCGCTCAACCTGAACAGCTTCGACGCCTATCTTTCCTTCCTCGAAAAGGGCGCCGCGGCCGAATGGGAAACCTTCGTCAATGCGCTGACGACCAACCTGACCTCGTTCTTCCGCGAGGCGCACCACTTCGACCTGCTGCGCAGCCAGCTGAGCGGTCTGGGGCATCGGCCGCTGCGCATCTGGTGCGCGGCGGCTTCGACCGGCGAGGAGCCCTATTCCCTCGCGATCGCCGCCTGCGAGGCTTTCGCGAGCCTCGCCCCGCCGGTCCAGATCCAGGCCAGCGACATCGACACCAACGTGCTCAAGACGGCCGAGCGCGGCCTCTACCCGGCGGAGCGCGTCGCGCGCCTGCATCCCGACCGGCTGCGCAAGTTCTTTCTCCGCGGCGCGGGCGTGCCGGAGGGCCACGTCCAGGTGCGGCCCGAGCTGCAAAAGCTGATCGCCTACGGCCGGGTCAATCTGCTCGACACGCGCTGGCCGTCCGTCAAGGGGCCGCTCGATGCGCTGTTCTGCCGCAACGTGATGATCTACTTCGACAAGCCGACCCAGTACCGCATCCTCCAGCGGTTCGTGCCGCTGCTGCAGCCCGAAGGCCTGCTCTACGCCGGTCATTCGGAAAGCTTTCTTCACGCCGCCGACCTGTTCCGCCCGCGCGGCCGCACCGTTTACGAGCGCGCCGACCGGCGCGCTCCGCGTGGATGAATCACCCTGCGGGCGCCGGCGCGCCGGCCGGTCCGCTCATCGCGATCGGCGCCTCGACCGGCGGCACCGAGGCGCTCAAGGAAGTCATCGCGCGCCTGCCGGCGCAGGCGCCGGGCATCGTGATCGTGCAGCACATGCCGGCAGCCTTCACGCCGTCCTTTGCCCGGCGCCTCGACGGCCTGGGGGCGATCCGCGTCGTCGAGGCGCACGGGGGCGAGCCGATCCGCCCCGGCCACGCCTATCTGGCGCCGGGTCATTCGCACCTGGTCGTGAAGAGAAGCGGCGCGGTCTGGCAGACCGGGCTGATGCGAAGCGAGCCGGTGAACCGTCACCGCCCTTCGGTCGACGTGCTCTTCCATTCCGTCGCGCGCGAGGCCGGCTCCAGGGCGATCGGGGTGATCCTCACCGGCATGGGCAAGGATGGCGCCCTCGGCATGCTGGCGATGCGCCGGGCCGGGGCGTGGAACATCGGCCAGGATCGGGGCAGCTGCGTGGTTCACGGCATGCCGCGCGAAGCCGCCCTGCTCGATGCCCTCGACGAGGAGGCGCCCCTGGACGAAATCGCCGCGCGCATCCAGGCCCGCCTGCGCCGGGGCTGAAAATCGGCGCCGGCGCGACGGCAGAGCGTTATACTTCGCCGCAACCCCGGCTGTAGCGACAGCCCGGCGGTCGGCCTGCCCTGCGGCAGGACCCGGCCGCACGCACAAGGCTTCAACCTGGAGGAACCTTCATGACCTTGCGACAACGCTTGTATCTGGTGCTGGCTGTTCTGGCCGCGGTGACGGTCGCCGCCAACGGTTTTTCCTTCGCGATGTATCTGGGGCTGGCCGAGGCGGCCGGCCGGCTGGAGCCCAAGCTGCTGGCGCAGGCGACGGAAACCCGCAACTGGATGATCGCGGTGATCGTCGCTGCCTCGGTGATCGGCCTGGCCGCCTTCTTGCAGCTCGTACGCATGCTGCTGAACCTGCTGGGCGGCGAACCCCAGTATGTTTCCGATGTCGTGCGGCGGATCGCCGGCGGGGATTTCGGCGTGCGCATCGAACTCAAGCCGGGCGACAGCCAGAGTCTGCTGGCGGCCCTGGCCGGCCTGCGCGCCAATCTGGGGGAGATGGGCGCGCAGCTGACGACCGCCACGAAACGGCTGCGCGAGGCGGCGCGGGACTTTCACGCCATCACGACGAACATGCAGAAGGGCACGGTCGAGCAGGCCGCCGCGGCGCAGGTGGCGGCCGGCGCGGTCGGGCAGCTCAGCGCCGGAATCGAGGATATCGCCGCGCAGGCCGTGCAGGTCAATCAGCTCGCGGCCGCCAGCCTGGAGCGCACCCAGGAAGGCAATGAAAGCCTTGCGCGCATGCTCGGCGAGCTGGCCGAGGCGGAAAGCGCGGTGGGCGAGATGACCGAAACCGCGCGCGAGTTCATCGGCAGCGCCGCTTCGATCACCGGCATGACGCGCGAGGTGCGCGACATCGCCGACCAGACCAACCTGCTGGCGCTCAACGCCGCGATCGAAGCGGCGCGCGCCGGCGAACAGGGTCGCGGCTTCGCCGTGGTGGCCGACGAGGTGCGCAAGCTGGCGGAAAAGTCCGCCGCGACCGCCAGCCAGATCGACAGCGTGACGCGCAATCTCGAACAGCTGGCCGCCAAGGTCAGGCAGACGCTGGAAAAGGGGCAGGGGGCGATCGTCACCTCGCAGGAATACCTCGAAACCGTGGCGGAGGCGCTCAGCGCGACCAATCGGTCGATTGGCCAGACCACCGCAGGCATGGGCCGCATCAGCGCCGCAGTGGACAACCAGAATCGCGCCGGCGCGGACATCGCCGCCAACGTGACCCGGATCGCCGAACTGTCCGCGGCGGGCGACGTCCGCGCCGGCGAGGTGGTCGCGGCGGTGAAGCAGCTCGAGGGGCTGGCCGCCGGGCTCGATGCGGCTCTGGGCCGTTTGAGGCTTTGAGCGGGGAGGCCATGAGCGCCCCGCCAAAAAACCCTGTGATCGAACTCCGCAAACCGGGCCCGCCCCGGTAAACTCCGGGAACCGACACGCTTTACGCTGCGAGGTTGCGCCATGTCCGAACTGCTCAAGAATATCGATGCCCGCACCCGCCTGGCCGGCACCAACAAGCTCGAGATTCTCCTGTTTTCGCTCGGCGCCGACCTGCGCACCGGCCGCACGGAAACCTTCGGCATCAATGTCTTCAAGGTGCGCGAGGTGATGCGCACGCCGCACATCACCGCCGCGCCCGACATGCCGGCGGCGGTCAAGGGCATGGTCTCCCTGCGCGGCGCGCTGGTGCCGGTCGTCGATCTGTCCGAATTCATCGGCATGCAGACCGAAACCCCGCGCGAGATCATGATCGTGACGGAATACAACGGCCACACCCAGGGTTTCCTGGTGGAATCGGTCGACACCATCCTGCGCCTCGACTGGGCGAAGATGCGCGTGCCGCCCGAGATGCTGACCGCCAACATGGGCGGCCTGGTGACCGCCGTGACCGAGCTGCAGGACGGCCGCCTGGTGATGATGCTCGACGTCGAGCGAATCCTCTCGGAAACCGCCCGTTACGACGACGACATGGCGTTCAGCCAGATCCGGCCGCTCGGCCGGGACGGCCTGGCCATCGTCTACGCCGACGATTCCTCGGTGGCGCGCGGCCAGATCGAGAAGACCCTCAATGCGCTTGGCATCCGCGGTCTGATGGCGATGAACGGTCGCCAGGCCTGGGACGAGCTGCGCCGGATCGCCGACTACGCCGACGCCGCCGGGCGCACGGTGAAGGATTATGTCCAGCTGGTGCTCACCGATGTCGAGATGCCGGAGATGGATGGCTACATCCTGACCAAGAACATCAAGTCCGACGCGCGCTTCATCGGCGTGCCGGTGATCATGCATTCTTCGCTGTCCTCGATGTCGAACCAGCAGTTGGGCAAGTCGGTCGGCGTCGACGAATACGTGCCGAAGTTCGAACCGCAACGCCTGGCCGAGACGCTGAGCCGGCTGCTGTTGCGGGAGGGCGCCGTGGCGGCCGCCGTGGAGTGAGGGGAGGGAAAATGGACAATCTCGCAACGTTGCCGGCCGGTCCGGGCCCGGCCTCCCTGATCGAAAGCGTCGATGCGCGCACCAAGCTGGCCGGTTCCAACCGCATGGAGATCCTGCTGTTCGCGCTGGGCACCCACGAGACCTTCGGCATCAACGTGTTCAAGGTGCGCGAGGTCTGCCAGACGCCGTCGATCACCAAGTCACCCAACATGCCCGCCGGCGTCGAAGGCCTGATCAGCCTGCGCGGCAACGTGATCCCGGTCGTTTCGCTGACCAAGGCGATGCATCTGGCCGACGCGCCGGCCGGACTGGGCGGCTCGATGATGGTCACCGAATACAGCAAGCGCACGCTCGGCTTTCTCGTCCATGGCGTCGATCGCATCATCCGCGTCGATTGGGATCGGGTGCGCGCCCCCGAAACGGTCACCGGCGGCGGCCACAACTACATCACCGCCATCACCGAGCTCGACAGCGGCCGGCTGGTTTCGATCGTCGATGTCGAGCAGATCATGGCCGATACTTTCGGCGAGGCGATGGTCGGCCAGATCGACCGGATCGAGGGCGACGAGGAATACAACATCTTCTTCGTCGACGATTCCGCCGTGGCGCGCAAGAAAATCGCCGAGGTGCTGGAAAAGATGGGCGTGCATCACCGCCATGCGCAGAACGGCATGGAAGCCTGGACGCGTCTGTCCGGCCTGGCGGCGCATGCGCAGCAAACCGGCCGCAGCCTGCGCGAGGAAGTGAATGTGATTCTCGTCGATGCCGAGATGCCGGAGATGGACGGCTACGTGTTGACGCGCAACATCAAGGCGGACAAGCGTTTCGACGGCATCCCGGTGGTCATGCACTCGTCGCTGTCGTCCGAGGCCAACCGCTCGATGGGCCGCAGCGTCGGGGTGGACGCCTACGTCGCCAAGTTCGATTCCGAGGCGCTGGCCGACGCGCTGCGCCCCCTGTTGCTCAAGTCGCAACGCCACTGACCGTAACAGCAAGGAATCCCCGGAGACCGTTTCATGCCAGCAGACCCGAGCAAGATCAAATTTCTGGTCGTCGACGATTTTTCCACCATGCGCCGGATCGTCCGCAACCTGCTCAAGGAGCTGGGCTTCACCAACATCGACGAGGCCGAGGACGGCGCCGTCGCCTGGCAGAAGCTGCATGGCGGCGGCTTCGATTTCGTCGTCACCGACTGGAACATGCCCAACATGGACGGCCTGACCCTGCTGCAGAAGATCCGCGGCGACGCGAGCCTCAAGGCGCTGCCGGTGCTGATGATCACCGCCGAGGCGAAAAAAGAAAACATCATCGCGGCGGCGCAGGCGGGCGCTTCGGGCTATATCGTCAAGCCCTTCACCGCCGCGACGCTGAACGAGAAACTGACCAAGATCTTCGAAAAGCTGGGCTGGTAAATGGTTAAACCGATCCCATTCGACGCTTCCGGCGATTCGGCCGATCTGCAGGCGATCTTCGACAGCATTGCCGCCGGCGCCCAGCCGGCGGCGGCCGCCGCCGCCGAGCCGGAGCATTCCGGCGATTCGGCCGACCTGCAGGCGCTCTTCGACAGCGTTGCGGCGCAGGCGACCGATGCGGACGAGCCGTCGCTGCGGCGCGACGCCGCCCCGGGCGAGGCCCAAGAAGAAGCCGTGTTCAACCGCATCGGCCATCTGGCGCGCAGGCTGCACGACGCCCTGCGCGAGCTCGGCCTCGACCAGTCGCTCGAGGCGACCGCGCGGCAGATCCCGGACGCCTGCGAACGGCTCGACTACATCGCCCGCATGACCGAGCAGGCGGCGTCGCGGGTCCTCAACGCGGTGGATTTGGCCCGGCCGGCGCAGGCCGAGCTGGATGCGGTCGCCAGGGCGCTGGGCGCGCGCTGGGAACGCATGTTCGCCAACCAATTGAGTGTGGACGAGTTCAAGCAGCTGGCCGCCGACACGCGCGTCTTCTTTGCCGCCGCGCCGGGCAAGATCGCCGTGACCCAGACGCAGCTCAACGAGATCATGATGGCGCAGGATTTCCAGGATCTCACCGGCCAGGTAATCAAGCGCGTGGTCGAGATGGTGCAGAACTTCGAGGGCCAGCTGCTGCAGGTGCTGATCGAGACGATGCCGGAGCAGAGGAGGGCGGCCGCGCCGCAAGGTCTGCTCAACGGCCCCGTCATCGGCGCCGCCGGGCGTTCCGACGTGGTGACCAGCCAGGCGCAGGTCGACGATCTGCTGGAAAGTTTGGGGTTCTGATTCGGCGCGGGGCGTCGAAAGGAGAAAAGCATGAGCGACTTTGCCGGAATGGAAGACCTGCTGCAGGACTTTTTGGTCGAGGCCACGGATCTTCTCTCGGGGGTCGACAACAAGCTGGTCGACCTCGAAAAGAACCCGCAGGACCACGGGCTGCTCAACGACATTTTCCGCGGCTTCCATACCATCAAGGGCGGCGCCGGCTTCCTCAACGCCGCCGAGCTGGTGACGCTCTGTCACCTGACGGAAAACCTGTTCGACAAGCTGCGCAACGGCGAAATGGCGGTGACCGGGGAGCTCATGGACGTCATCATGGCGGCCACCGCCACCGTGCGCGACATGTTCGGCCAGCTCGAGGGCGGGGTGCAGCCCGCGGCCGCCGATCCCGGCCTGATCGCCGG
>JAGXSN010000039.1 GCA_018333815.1 Sulfuritalea sp.
GGGCTAGCGCCTGCGTCCGCCGAGCAGGGAACCGAGCACGCCGCGCATGATCTCGCGGCCGACCTGGGCGCCGATCGTGCGCACCACGGTCTTCGCCATGGTCTGGGCCAGGCCCTCGCTGCGGCCGCCGCGCGGGCCGCCGCGACCGAACAGGACATCGCCGAGCAGCCCGCCGCCGGCCGCGGGCGCCGTCCCGTCAGCGCCGACTTTCGCCTCGGCCGCGCGCGCGGAGAGTTGCTCGTAGGCCGATTCGCGATCGACGGTTTTCTCGTAATGGCCGAACAGCGCCGACGCGCGGATCGCCTGCTGGCGCTCGTCCGGCGTCAGCGGCCCGATGCGCGAGAACGGCGGCAGCACGTAGGCGCGCTCGACGACGTGCGGACGGCCCTTGTCGTCGAGGAAGGACACCAGCGCCTCGCCGACCCCCAGTTCGGTGATGACGGTCGCCGCGTCGAAGGCCGGGTTGGCGCGCATCGTCTCGGCCGCCGCCTTGACGGCTTTCTGGTCGCGCGGCGTGAAGGCGCGCAGCGCGTGCTGGACGCGGTTGCCGAGCTGGCCGAGCACCTTGTCCGGCACGTCGAGCGGGTTCTGCGTGACGAAATAGACGCCGACGCCCTTGGAGCGGATCAGCCGCACCACCTGCTCGACCTTGTCGATCAGCGCGGGCGGCGCCTCGTCGAACAGCAGGTGGGCCTCGTCGAAGAAGAACACCAGCTTCGGCTTGTCGAGATCGCCGGCTTCGGGCAGCTGCTCGAACAGCTCCGCCAGCAGCCAGAGCAGGAAGGTGGCATAGAGCTTGGGCGAATTCATCAACTGGTCGGCGGCCAGGATGTTCACCACGCCCCGGCCGTCCTGCGTCTGCATCAGGTCGGCGATGTCGAGCATCGGCTCGCCGAAGAACTGGTCGCCGCCCTGCTCCTCGAGCGTCAGCAGGCCGCGCTGGATCGCGCCGATCGAGGCCGCGGAAATGTTGCCGTATTGCGTCTTGAACTGCGCGGCATTGTCGCCGACGTGCTGCACCATCGCGCGCAGGTCCTTGAGGTCGAGCAGCAGCAGGCCGGCGTCGTCGGCAACGCGAAAGACGATCTGCAAGACGCCTTCCTGGGTTTCGTTCAGACCGAGCAGACGCGCCAGCAGCAGCGGCCCCATGTCGGAGACCGTGGCGCGCACCGGATGGCCGGACGTGCCGAAGACATCCCAGAACACGACCGGATATGCCTTGGGCTGCCAGTCGGCGACCCCCAGCATGTCGAGCCGCTTCTGCAGCTTCTCCGCTGCCGGGCCGGCGGCCGCACCCAGGCCCGACAGGTCGCCCTTGACATCGGCGAGGAACACCGGCACGCCGATGGCCGAAAACTGCTCGGTCAGGCGCTGCAGGGTTACGGTCTTGCCGGTGCCGGTCGCGCCGGTGATCAATCCGTGACGGTTGGCGAGGGCGGACAGCAGCGAAAGTTCGTTGTCGCCGGCTTTGGCGACGGGAAGAAGTCGGCTCATGTTTTCAAAGAGATAGGTTCAAGACATTGAAATTCACAAGTGCGCTAAAACAACACGTTGCAGAAATAACCTCAAAAAAGACTTCAAATTCACCCGCTATTTGTCTTACGATAGCGCCCATTGCCACAGGTTCGCGCTGCGCATGGATTCTAATCTCATGGTTTGCCAACCCCCATCATGAAGCCGGTTCCGGACTCCGCCCGCCTCGACGAGGTGCGGCGCCTGAAGCAGGAGGGGCTCAGCATGACCCAGATCATCGACCGTCTCAACGGCGCGGCGCCCCGCCCGGCCCCTGCGAAAGCCGTTGCCGTGCCGCAGAATCCGCCCTTGCATCTCACGCTCGACGAGATCGCCCACCCGGCCTACATGCTCAACCCGAGCTTCGAGCTGATGTGGATCAACCCGCCCGCCCAGCACGTCCTGTTCGACGACCACCTCGAACTGCCCCACACCAGCGAACAGCGCAATCTGTTCCGCCTGCTGCCGGTCGGCCGCAACGAGTGGGGCAGCCTGCTCCACTTCCACATCGGCATCGCCAAGGCGCGCCTGGGCCCCGAATGTTTCGGCAATCTGTGCCGCGGCCTCGATCCGGTCACCTACGCCCGCCTGCAGGCGGCCTATCTCGAAACCGAGCCGGCGCCGGCCCAGCCGGTGATCCAGTCGACGGTGCTGCTGCCGGAGGGCGGCGGCAGCGCGAAGGAACGCTTCCACACCGCCTTCGCCTCGTTCTTCCGCGAAGGCATTTTCATCGTCCTGATTCCCGAGGCCTCTCCGTCCGAGGAGATGCTGACCCTGCTGGCGCGCCGCGATGAAGTCATCCGCAGCCTGCTGAGAAAGCGCCTGCCGGTGCTCACCGATCTCGCCGTGCTGGTCGCCGACCTGCAGGGCTCGACGAAAATCTGTTCGGAACTGCCGCCGGAAGAGTATTTCGAGCTGATCAACGAGATCTGGCGCACCCTGGCGCCCACCTTCCGCAAATACAGGGGCACCTACGGCAAGCATGTCGGCGACGGCATGATGTATTACTTTTTCCCCCAGCCCGACAGCCACTACCTGGCCAACGCGCTCGACTGCGCCCTGGAAATACGGCAGGAGGTCCAGCGCCTGTCGAAGGCCTGGCAGATCCGCAAGCAGTGGTTCAACGAGCTCTATCTCAACACCGGCATCAACGAGGGCCAGGAATGGCTCGGCACCTACCAGGCGCCGACCAGCGTCGAGTTCGTCGTGCTCGGCGACACTATCAACCAGGCCGCGCGCATCTCGGACTTCGCCCGCCACGGCAGCATCTGGGCCACCAAGAGCCTGATCGGCAAGCTGCCGGTGGAGGAGCGCGCGCGCGTTTCCTTCGGCGTGCGCCGCCGCGCCCCGGAAGGCCGCGAGGTGTTCGTCGCCGCCAGCTTCTCGCAGGTGACGAACCTGGTCGAGGCCGAAAGCGCGCGCATGGAAAAACTGCGCGAGATCGCCAACCTGCCGATCACCGAGATCATCGACGTCAGGCCGCGGCAGCGCTCCTGAAAACGGCTTCCACCGTAGAATGGCGGGAGTCCTGCCGGCGCCTCCCCCGGCGCCGGCGCCGTTTTCAATCCCGTCAGATCGGAATTTCTCATGGCCGGACATTCCAAATGGGCCAACATCCAGCACCGCAAGGGCCGCCAGGATGAAAAGCGCGGCGCCGCCTTCTCGCGCGTCGCCAAGGAAATCGCCGTCGCCGCCAAGATGGGCGGCGGCGATGCCGACTTCAACCCGCGCCTGCGGCTCGCCGTCGACAAGGCCAAGGCCATCAACATGCCGAAGGACAAGATCGAGAACGCCATCAAGAAGGGTTCCGGCGAGCTCGCGGGCGTCGATTACGTCGAGCTGCGCTACGAAGGCTACGGCATCGGCGGGGCGGCGGTGATAGTCGATTGCCTCACCGACAACAAGACGCGCACCGTTGCGGAAGTCCGCCACGCCTTCGCCAAGCACGGCGGCAACCTGGGCGCCGACGGCTGCGTCGCCTTCATGTTCAAGCACTGCGGCCAGCTGATCTTCGCGCCGGGCGCCGACGAGGACAGGCTGATGGATGCCGCCATCGAGGCCGGCGCCGAGGATGTCGCCGCCAGCGACGACGGCTCGATCGAGGTCGTCACCGCGCCGGGCGATTTCCTCGCCGTCAAGGAAGCGCTCGCAGGCGCCGGCTTCCGGGCCGAGTATGCCGAAATCACCATGAAACCCCAGAGCGAAACGGAACTCGCCGGTGCGGATGCCGCAAAGATGCAGAAGCTGCTCGACGCGCTCGACAACCTCGACGACGTGCAGGAAGTCCACACCACCGCGGTACTGGACGCAGCGTAAGCGCTTGCTCGCCCGCATCGCCCCATTTCTGTTCGTCTTTCTCTGGAGCACGGGCTTCCTCGGGGCGAAGTATGGCCTGCCGTATGCGGAGCCCCTGTCGTTCCTGATCGTCCGCTATCTGCTGGTGATCGCTCTGATGGCGGCCCTGGCGCTGCTCTTGCGCGCGCCCTGGCCGGGCGATCCGCGCCAATGGTTCCACATCGGCGCCAGCGGCCTGATGGTGCATGGGCTCTATCTGGCCGGCGTGTTCCTCGCCATCGGGGCCGGCCTGCCCGCCGGCGTCACCGCGCTGGTGGTCGGGCTGCAGCCTCTGCTGACCGCCACCCTGGCCGGACGACTGCTGGGCGAGACCGTGCTGGCGCGGCAGTGGCTGGGGCTCGCGCTGGGGTTCGTCGGCGTGGCGCTGGTCGTCGCCGGCAAGCTCGGCGGCGGCTTCGGCGTGGCGGCGCTGGCGCCCGCCTTCGTCGCCCTGCTCGGCATCACCGCCGGCACGCTCTACCAGAAGAGATTCTGCCCGCGCTTCGACTGGCGCAGCGGCGCGGTCGCGCAGTTCCTGCCCACGGCGCTCGTCACCGGAGCCATCGTCCTGGCCACCGACTCCTATCGCATCGACTGGACGGGCGAGTTCGTCTTTGCGCTCGGCTGGCTCGTGCTGGCGCTCTCGGTCGGCGCGATCTCGCTGCTCAACTGGCTGATCCGCCACGGCAGCGCGGTCAACGTCGCCCGCCTGTTCTACCTCACGCCGCCCGCCACGGCGCTGCTGGCCTGGTTGCTGTTCGGCGAGACGCTCGCCGGCCTGGCGCTCTTCGGCATGGCGCTCGCGGTATGGGGCGTGTATCTTTCGCGGCGATGAGCACCCTCCGCATCCTCGGCATCGACCCCGGCCTGCGCGTCACCGGCTTCGGCATTATCGACAAGACCGGCCAGCAGCTTTCCTACGTGACGAGCGGTTGCGTGAGGAGCGACGCGAACGACGCCCTGCCGCTGCGCCTGAAGACCCTGCTCGACGGCGTCGGCGCGGTCGTCGCGCAATACCGCCCCGGCGAGGCGGCGGTCGAGAAGGTGTTCGTCAACGTCAATCCGCAGTCGACGCTGCTGCTCGGCCAGGCGCGCGGCGCGGCGGTCTGCGCCCTGGTGCAGGCCGGCCTGCCGGTCGCCGAATACACCGCCTTGCAGATCAAGCAGGCCGTCGTCGGCCACGGCAAGGCGGCCAAGGAGCAGGTCGGCCACATGGTCATGCGCCTGCTGCAGCTGCCCGGCGCACCGTCCGCGGACGCCGCCGATGCGCTGGCCTGCGCCATCTGCCACGCGCACGCGGGCCAGGGGCTGGGCAATCTCCCGACCCGCGGCCTGCGCGTCAGAAACGGGCGGCTGGCATGAAGACCCGCGCATGATCGGCCGCCTCGCCGGCACCCTGCTGGAAAAGAATCCGCCGCAGATCCTCGTCGATGTCGGCGGCGTAGGCTACGAGCTCGACGTGCCGATGAGCACCTTCTACCACCTGCCCAACCTCGGCGATCCGGTCGCGCTGGTCACGCACCTGGTCGTGCGCGAAGACGTGCATCTGCTGTTCGGTTTTCTCACCGCGGCCGAGCGCGCGCTGTTCCGCCAGCTGCTCAAGATCTCCGGCATCGGCGCGCGCACCGCGCTGGCGGTGCTCTCCGGCCTGTCGGTCGCCGAACTGGCGCAGGCCGTCGCCCTCCAGGAAACCGGTCGCCTCGTCAAGATTCCCGGCATCGGCAAGAAAACCGCCGAGCGCCTGCTGCTCGAACTCAAGGGCAAGATGCCCGCGCCGCCGGGCGGC
Source organism: Sulfuritalea sp. (assembly GCA_018333815.1). Taxonomy (GTDB): domain Bacteria; phylum Pseudomonadota; class Gammaproteobacteria; order Burkholderiales; family Rhodocyclaceae; genus Sulfuricystis. Next base: position 5,633 of record JAGXSN010000039.1, read on the forward strand.
GCCGGCAAAGTCGGCGCTGGCGGGACGGCGCCCGCGGCGCCGCCCGATCCGGCCGGCGACGTCCTC
>JAGXSN010000040.1 GCA_018333815.1 Sulfuritalea sp.
GTACGGCCGGCGAAGGCCAGGGCGACGATGGCGACGGCCAGCCCCGCCCCGCCTGCCGCCGCCATCGTCCGCCAGCGCGTCAGCGTCGCATCGAGCACGCGCCGGTAGCCGCTTTTCAGCGCCTGGACGAAGCGCGGCTCAAGGTTGCCGCGCACGATCTTCGACTGCGGCAGGAACAGCGCCGCCAGCACCGGCGTCACCGTGATGGCGACGACGAGCGAGGCGGCCAGCGAGACGACGTAGGCGAAGCCGAGCGGCACCATCAGCCTGCCCTCGACGCCCGAGAGGAAGAACAGCGGCAGGAACACCAGCATGATGATCAGCGTGGCGAAGACGATGGAGCCCTGGATTTCCTTGGTCGCTTCGAACACCACATGCGGCGTGCCGACTCGTTCCGTCTGCGGTCTGGCAAGGTTTTCCCGCAAACGCCGCACGATATTCTCGACGACGATGATGGCGTCGTCCACCAGCGCGCCCAGTGCGATCACCATGCCGCCCAGGGTCATGGTGTTGAGGGTGATGCCGAGCGCTTTCATCGCCAGCACGGCGGCGACCAGCGAGAGCGGGATCGCCAGCAGCGTGATCGCCGTGGCCCGGGCCGACATCAGGAAGGCAAAGACGATGGCGATCACCAGCACCGCGCCCTCGATCAGCGCCATCCGCAGGTTGTCGATGGAGACGCGGATGAAATCGGCCTGGCGGAAGATCTGGCGTTCGATCTTCATTCCGGCGGGAAGCGCCGCCTGGATTTCATCCAGGGTGCGGTCGAGGCGGTCGGTGAGTTCGAGCGTGTTGGCCCCCGGCTGCTTCTGGATGCCGAGGATGACCGCCGGCCTGCCGTTGTGCGAGCCGACGCCGCGCTTGGGCGCTGCGCCGATGCCAACCTCGGCGACATGACGCACCAGCACCGGCTGGCCGGACTTCAGCGCGACGAGCGTCTCGGCGATGTCCTCGATCGTCCGGATGCGGCCCAGGCCCTGGATCAGGTATTCCTGTCCGGACTCGACGTAGAAGCCGGCAGTGGCGTTCTGGTTGGCATCGGCGAGCGCCTGCACGACCTGATCCACGGTCAGGTCGTAGGCCGCGAGCCGCTCGGGATTGACCGTCACCTGGAACTGCTGCGTGTCGCCGCCGATCGGCAGCACCTCGGCTACCCCGGGCACGGCCAGCAGGCGGCGCTTGATCACCTGTTCGGCGACATTCCTGACTTCCTTGCCGTCGTGCTTCTCTGATGCGAGGGCAATGAACAGGATCTCGCCCATGATCGAGGCGGCCGGCGTCATGGCCGGCGCCGGGATGTCCGGCGGCAGCGCCGTGCGCGCCAGCTGCAGGCGTTCGGCCACCACCTGGCGGGCCAGATAGAGGTCGGTGCCCCAGGCGAACTCGACGGTCACCACCGACAGGCCGATCTTGGTCGCCGAGCGCACGCGCCGCACGCCCGGCGCGCCGTTGAGCGCCGTCTCGATGGGGAAGGTGACCAGGCTCTCGACGTCCGTCGGCGCCATGCCGTGCGCCTCGGTGACCACGGTGACCGAGGGCGCGGTCAGGTCGGGGAAGACGTCGACGGGGGTTTGCGTCGCCTGCCAGCCGCCCCAGGCCAGCAGCATGAGGCCGGCGATGACGACGAAGAGCTTGTTCCTGAGCGACCAGGAAATGATTTTGGCGATCATGTCGTTTCCTTGTCAGTGCGCGTGGCCGTGGCCGATGGCGCCGGTGTTGCTCGCCGCCAGCTTGACCAGCCAGGCGCCGCGCGAAACCACGCGCTGGCCGGGCTCCAGACCTGCCAAGACCTCGATCCAGTCGCCGTCGCGCGTGCCCGGTCGCACCGGCCGACGCTCGAAAGACTCGCCGCCGGTCATGACGAAGACAACGGAGACTCCGTTCTCGTCGAGTACGGCGGAAGTCGGGATGGCGACCGCCTCGCGCGGCGCGGCGGCGAACACCTGCGCCTTGACGCCCATGCCGACGAAGAGGCGCGGATCGGGCGCGGCAAACTCGAACAGCACCGGCACGCTGCGCGTTTCCTGGTCCACCGCGCCGCCGACCGCGACGAGCCTGCCGTTCCCGCCGGCGGCGATCTCGAAGGACGCATCAATGCCATCGACGCGGAAGCTGGCGCCGGAGGGCGCAACCAGGCGCACCGCCTCGGATTCGGGCACGCGCAGCTCCAGCCAGAGCGCGCGGCGGTCGACGATGTGGAACAGCAGCGCGCCTTCCGCGGCGAAAGCGCCGGGCGAGACGCGCACGTCGGCGAGCAGGCCGCTCACCGGCGCGCGCAGCGGCACGCCGCCGACTGCGTTGCCTCCATATTGATTCAGGCGCCGGCTGGCCGCGTCGTGCTCGGCGCGCGCCGCCGCCTCGGCGGCGCGGGCGTCGAGCAGGCGCTTCTCCGCCACCGCCTCGTCCTTGAACAGCGTTGCCATGCGCGCGCGCTCTCTCTCGGCCTGTTCGAGCGCCACGCGGGCCTTGGCGGCGCCCGCCTGCAGGGCGGCATAGTCGGTCTCGCCGCCGAGGCGCGGAACGAGATACGCGAGGAGGTCCCCGCGCTTCACCGCCTGCCCCAGCCGCGGAAAGCGGCCGGCCGGCTGTACCTGGCCGGCGGCCGGCGCGGTCAGCAGCGCCTCGCCATCGGGTCGGGCACGGATCGTGCCGGTGGCGGCGACGGCGGGGCGGATCGGGCGCCTGACGACTTCGACGGTGGCGAAATCGACTTTCCACTGCTGTTCCTTGGTGAAGGCGACGCTTCCTTCGGCCTCGTGCGCGTCCCCTGCCGCATCGGCGCTTTGGCGGTCGGGGTAAATCGTCACCGGACCCAGTTCGTGGCGCACGGTGAATTGCGGCGCGACGACCTCGATGGCCAGTTCGCGTTCGCCGGCCTGCTTGGGCTGCACTGCGGGACGGAAGATGCCGGGCTGGTTGGGCGTCTCGACGGTGAAGCGTTCTTCGGGCTGGTCGTCGCCGGACAGGATCACCGTCACCTTGGCGGCGGCGAGGGCGCGGAAATCCGCGAGCGTGGTCAGATGCGCGGCGAAGGCCGATGTCTCGCCGGCCACGAGGTGCGGGAACTCGACGAAGAGTTCGGTCTTGTCGGTGAAGTGGGTGATCTTTTCGGCGCCTGGCCCATGGTCGTGGCCATGGGCCGCTGCCGCGGACGGCTTGGCGCCGTGGTCGTGGCCATGGGGAGTCCGTTCGCACGCCGAAACGAAAAGGGCGGAAACCAGCAGGGCGATCAATGTCTTGTTCATTCGGGGGTGCTCCCGGTCAGTAGGTCGTAGTCGATGCGCGCCGCGCGCGCCTGCCATTCGAGGTCGAGCGCGGTCGTTTCGGTGTCCAGTGCGCCGCGGTAGGCGTCGAGCAGTTCGAGCAGGGTGGATTCGCCGCCCTGCCAGGCAGCCTCGGCGATGCGCAGCAGTTCCGGCGCCGCGGCGCCGGCCTGGGCGCGGTAGTCGGCGGCGGCGGCCGTCAGGCGTTCCGTCTGACGGTGCAGGCCGCGCAGCTCGCCTTCCGTCCGCAGTCTTGCCAGGTCCAGCTCGGCGCGGGCGGTCAGCGCCTCGGCCGCGGCGCGGCGCGCGCCGGC
>JAGXSN010000041.1 GCA_018333815.1 Sulfuritalea sp.
CGGCGTGCGGATCGACGCGCCGCAGCCGGCCGACATCGGCCAGTGGGTGAGTTCGGCGGAATCCGGCAACCTCGGCGTGCAGATCGCCCAGACCGGCCTCGATGTGTCGGCCCGCGAAATCGAAAGGCAGCGCGCCGGCCACTACCCGACTCTCGACCTGGTCGCCACGCACGGCCGCAGCGCGGCCAGCGCCAGCGTTTCTGCGTCCACCGGCGCCGGCAGCGACACGAAGAGCAGCACCCTCGGCCTGCAACTTGCCGTGCCGATCTTCGCCGGCGGCGCGGTGACCTCGAAGGAGCGCGAGGCCGCCGCCCTCAACGAGAAGGCGCGCGCCGACCTCGACAACGCCCGCCGTCAGGCCGCGCTGTCCGCCCAGCAATCCTTCCTCGGCGTGAATGCGGGACTCGCCCAGGTGCGCGCCCTCGAAGCGGGCGTGGCCTCGTCGAAGCTGGCGGTCCAATCGAACCAGCTCGGCTACGAAGTCGGCGTGCGCATCAACATCGACGTGCTGAATGCGCAGAGCCAGTTGTTCGACACCCAGCAGAAGCTCGCCAAGGCGCGCCTCGACACCCTGATCGCCCAATTGAGGCTCAAGTCGGCCGCCGGCGCCCTGAGCGAAGCCGACCTCGCGGCGATCAACGCGCTGCTGGAATAAAGCGCTCGATCAAGCCCAGCGTGCGCTGCGTCGCGCCGCGGTGTTGCGCCGTGAAGTTGCGGCCTGCCGCGCCCATCCGCCGGCGTTCTTCCGCATCCCCGAGCAGTTCCAGCACGGCGCCCGCGAGCGCGGCCGCATCGGCGCACTGGCGCGCCGCGCCGGCGGCCAGCGCGTTCCGGGCGGCGGCGGCAAAGTTGAAGGTCGACGGGCCGATCAGCACCGGCACGCCGACCGTGCAGGGCTCGATGAGGTTCTGGCTGCCGAAGTCGAGCAGGCTGCCGCCGACGAACGCGATATCCGCGGCCGCGTAGTAGGCGAACAATTCGCCCATGCTGTCGCCGAGCCAGACCTGAGTGTCGGCGGCAACCGGCCGGTTGTCGGAACGGCGTTGAAACTTCAGTCCAAGTGACACGACCAGGCGTGCGACTTCATCGAAACGTTGGGGGTGGCGGGGGACGATAACCAACAGTGCCGTCCCGCCAGCGCCGATTTTATTGGCCCCCCTCGCTCGCAAAAGCGGCTCGCTGCCCCCCACGGGGGGGGCGTCGGCTTGGGACGGCCCAGCGCCGACACTGTTGGCCCCCCGCGCTCGCAAACCCGGCTCGCTGCCCCCCACGGGGGGGGCGTCGGCTTGGGACGGCCCAGCGCCGACTTTCATCCATTCGTCGAGAATCGGCGCTTCCTCGCCCTCGCGCGTGCTGGCGCAGAGGAAAACGGGGCGCTCGCCGATGCGACGGCGAAATTCGGCGCCCAGATCCAATTGTTCCGCGGGCGCCTCGACGTCGAACTTCATGTTGCCGAAGACGGCGACTGCGGGCGCGCCGAGGCGCTTCAGGCGCTCGGCATCCGCCGTGCCGATCGCGGCGATGGCGGACAACTGCCGCAAGGCGGTGCGTGTCAGCAGGGGGACGCGCGCATAGCGTTGCGCGGAGCGCTCGGAAAGTCGTCCATTGACCAGCAGCAGCGGGACGTTGGCATCACGGCTGGCGGCGACGAGGTTGGGCCACAGTTCGGTTTCCATGACGATGCCGATGGCGGGACGGAAACGGCGCAGGAAGGCATCGACCGCCCAGGGCGTGTCATAGGGCAGATAGACGCGCTCGACTTGGTTGCCGAACAGCGCCTGCGAAGTCGCGCGACCCGTCGGCGTCATGTGGGTAAGCAGGATGCGGTGGCCGGGATAGCGTTCCCGCAGGGCCGCGACCAGCGGCTGGGCGGCGCGGGTTTCGCCGACCGACACGGCATGGATCCAGATGACGGGTTCCTGCGGGCGCGAACGCGCCGTCTTTCCGTATCGCCCGAAGCGTTCGTCCCAATGGCGCAGATAGCCCCTCTGCCGGCGCGCCCGCCAGAGCAGATGCAGCAAGGCCCAGGGCAGCAGGGCATGGATGGCGAGGGTGTAAATGAAACGCGACATTGAAAACACGCTTCAAGGCTCCATTGACACGACATGGGCGATCGGGGGCTGTCCGTGGAATGGTCAGCCCGGAGACGGGCTCAGACAGGCAGCAGCCCCAGGATTTTCGCGGCCTTTTGCAGCCGCTGATCGAAACAGGCAAAGCGCACCGGAGCGCCCACGGCGGCCTGCAACGTGGCGGCGGCGGCCAACTGCACGCTGTCGTAGGCTCGCAGGGCAAACGTGTCGGCGTAATCGCCTGCCCGTTCCACCAAGGGCTGAGTGATTTCGACGATCGCATAGTCCTCCCAGTCCTTGTGCAGACGGCGGCGGATCTCCTCGATCAGAGCGGCATCCTCGAACCGCGACGGGCCGCCCCGAGTGTTTCTGCCCCTTGAGGGGAGAGCGCCGCGCGGCGGCGATTTCTGGGTGAGATCGTTTGTTTCCCGCGCGCGCCGCGCAAAAGCAGCCATGGTTTCGGCCCAGGCAATGCGGCAGACCGCGACAATGGAGGCCGCCTCGACCTCCCGGAGTACCCGATCCGTCCCGTCTTCGCGAACATAGAGTTTGACCAGGGCCGAGGTATCGCAAAACAGGATCAACCGCGATCCTCCAGCACGATCCGACTGACCGACACACCGCACGCGCTCAACACCAGGGGTTCAGCCGGACCGGGCTTCTTGCCATTCCAGGCGAGCGCACCGTCGGCCACCAGGCGACGTACGGGATCACCGGATTGGGCCGGAATCCCGACAATCCTTGCGATGGGCTTGTTATGGGAAGTCACCTCGATCACTTCGCCGGCCTGGGCGCAGGCCAACAGCCTGGAAAGATTGGATTTCAGTTCCCGAATGGCGACCAGCATCATGCCGTTCCCGTTAAAGTGTGGGCATAACTTATCACAACAGATGGATATTGTGGACCCTATCTGCCGCCGATATGACCTCTTGTGGTTTTGGCGCTTGCCGCGGGCCACCGAGGTTGACATGGGGCGCGGCGCCGAGGACGCCGGTCAGGGCCGGATCGGAGGCACAGAAGAGCGCCACGGTCGGGCGCCCCAGCGCCGCGGCCAGATGGACGAGGCCGGTATCGACGCCGATGACGAGGCGGGCGCCGGCCAGCAGACCGGCCAGGTCGGCCAGGTTGAGTGCCGGGGCGGCGATGGCGCCCTTGATCCCGCCGGCGATACGCCGGGCGCGTTCGCGTTCGGTCTCGCTGCCGCCCGGCAGCACGCAGCAGAGCCCCCGGTCGGCCAGGGCCGCGCCCAGCGCGATCCAGTCCGCTGCGGGCCACTCCTTGTCGGCGCGGCTGGTGGCGGTCAGCAGCACGGCGCAGTCGCGCTGCGGCAGCCAGCCTGCGCGCAGGCGCGGCGCGGCGATGCCGTAGTCGAGGGGCAGATCGTCGAGCGCGTAGCCCAGCGCACCGGCGGCCAGCAGCCGGTTGCGCGTCACGGCGGGCAAGCGGCGCGGCACATCCACGGCCGCGTCGTAAGCGAGCGCGGCCAGCCTCTCGCGCGGCGCGGC
>JAGXSN010000042.1 GCA_018333815.1 Sulfuritalea sp.
CCCTCGTCGCCGAAAACGGCGGCCGCGCCGCGAGCTACCGGGAAGAAGCCGGCGCCGGCGCGATGAAGCCCGCCGAGATCCGCATCCGCGTCGACCTCGGCCGCGGCACTCAGGCGGCGAGCGTCTGGACCTGCGACTTCAGCTACGACTACGTCAAGATCAACGCGGATTACAGAAGTTGAACGACCTGATCTGGCTGGCGCTGGGCTGGGTGGCCTACGCGACGCTCCACTCGCTGCTGGCCTCGCTGCGCTGCAAGGCCTGGGTCACGCGCCGCTGGCCGGGATTCGTCCCGTACTACCGGCTCGGGTTCAATCTGCAGTCGGTCATCCTGGTGCTGCCGCTGATCTGGGCGACCTGGGCGATCCCCGGCGACTGGCTGTGGCGCTGGACCGGCATCGGCGCCTGGATTGCCAACGGCCTCGCGCTTGCGGCCCTGGCCGGCTTCTGGCTATCGGCCGGCGCCTACGACCTGGGCGAGTTTCTCGGCTTCACGCCGCTGCGCGAAAGACGCCGCGATGCCGTCGAGCACGACGGCTTGCGCATCTCGCCGCTGCACCGCTTCGTGCGCCACCCGTGGTATGCGCTCTGCCTGGTGCTGATCTGGACCCGCGACATGAACGCGCCGCTGCTCGTGTCGGCGCTGGCGATCACCCTGTATTTCGCGATCGGCTCACGGCTCGAGGAACGCAAGCTGGAAACCCGCTTCGGCGCGGCCTATCGCGAGTACCGGCAGCGCGTGCCGGGGCTGATCCCGCTGCCGTGGAAACGACTTACCGCCGCCGAGGCTGAAGCCTTAATGCAAGGTTCTCGGCATCGCCAGCACGAACTCTGAAACCGGCGCGTCGAAACGCGTGCCGTCCTCGGCCACCATCTGGTAACTGCCGCGCATGGTGCCGACCGGCGTCGGCAGCGGGCAGCCGCTGGTGTATTCGAAGCTCTCGCCCGGCCGCAAGAGCGGCTGGTTGCCGACCACGCCGAGGCCGCGCACTTCCTCGACCTTGCCTTCGGCGTCGGTGATGATCCAGTGGCGCGAAACCAGCTGCGCCGCGGCGGAGCCGATGTTGATGATGCGGATGCGGTAGGCGAAGAAAAAGCGCTCCGCCTCGGGGTCGGACTGCTCGGGCACATACTGCGTTTCGACCCGCACTTCGATTGCGTGTTTGCTCGACTGCGTCATGCGCTTATACCTGCCATCAGAAAATGTTGGCCGTCCGCAAAGACGGCCCGTTAGAATTGAAGCGTCCCAGTTTAACCGCCCAGGAGACTTGCATGAACTACCGGATCGCCCCATCCATCCTGTCCGCCAACTTCGCCAGGCTCGGCGAGGAAGTCGACAATGTACTGGCTTCCGGCGCGGATATCGTCCACTTCGACGTCATGGACAACCATTACGTGCCGAACCTGACCATCGGCCCGCTGGTCTGCGAAGCGCTCCGCAAGCATGGCGTCACCGCCCCGATCGACGTGCACCTGATGGTCAAGCCGGTCGACCGCATCATCCCCGACTTCGCCAAGGCCGGCGCCACCTACATCACCTTCCATCCGGAAGCCTCCGAGCACGTCGACCGCACCATCGGCCTGATCAAGGAAAACGGCTGCAAGGCCGGCCTCGTCTTCAACCCGGCCACCCCGCTCGACGCGCTCGAATGGACGCTCGACAAGCTCGACATGGTGCTGCTGATGTCGGTCAACCCCGGCTTCGGCGGCCAGAAGTTCATTCCCCATGTGCTCGACAAGGCGCGCGCCGTGCGCCAGATGATCGACGCGCGCGGCCTCAAGGTCGAGCTGGAGATCGACGGCGGCGTCGGCCCGGCCAACATCGCCGCAGTGGCGCGCGCCGGCGTCGACACCTTCGTCGCCGGCTCGGCCGTGTTCGGCAAGCGCAACGAGAGCGATCCGCACCGCTACGACAGCATCATCCGCGAAATGCGCGCGGCCCTCGCGACCGCCTGATGCTTGCCGTTCGGGCCGTCCTGCTGGATCTGGACGGCACGCTGCTCGACACCGTGCTCGACCTGCACGCCGCCGCCTGCGGCATGCTCGCCGACCTCGGCCGGCCGCCGGTCGCGGTCGAGGACATCCGCGCCTATGTCGGCCGCGGCATCCCCAATCTCGTCAAGCGCGTGCTCGCCGACGCGCTGGAAGCGGCGGACGATCCCAATCCGCCGCCCGCCGCTGCGCTGACCAGCTTCAACAAGCACTACGAGCATTTCAACGGCCGGGCGGCGAAACCCTTTCCCGGCGTGGTCGAGGGGCTCGAAGCGTTCAAGGCAATGGGCCTGCCCATGGGCGTCATCACCAACAAGGCGCAGGCCTTCACGCTGCCGCTGCTCGAGCGCACCGGCCTGCTGCCCTACCTGAGCGTCGCCGTTTCCGGCGACCAGCTGCCGAAACCGAAGCCCGACCCGATGCCGGTGATCTGGGCCTGCGGCCGGATGAACGTTTCGCCCGCCGACACGCTGATGGTCGGCGATTCGGTGCATGACTTCCACGCCGGCAAGAATGCCGGCTGCATGGTCTTCCTCGTGCCCTACGGCTACAACGAGGGGCAGGACGTGCGGGGCCTGGCGGCCGATGCTATAGTCGGCAGCCTTCTGGCAGCCGCACGGATCATCGTCCCCAATGAATCAGGCCGAATTTGACCGCCTCGCCCTTGCGGGCTACAACCGCATTCCGGTCACGCTCGAAACCTTCGCCGATCTCGACACGCCGCTGTCGATCTATCTCAAGCTCGCCGAGGGCCCCCATTCCTATCTGCTCGAATCGGTGCAGGGCGGCGAGCGCTTCGGCCGCTATTCCTTCATCGGCCTGACCACGCCGACGCGCATCGCCGTCACCGGCTCGACGATCCTGCTGCTCTCGGGCAACCGCGTTGCCGAGCGGCGCGAGCACACCAACCCGATGTCCTTCGTCTCGGAATTCATGGCGCGCTTCAAGGCGCCGGACCTGCCCGGCCTGCCGCGCTTCTGCGGCGGCCTGGTCGGCTATTTCGGCTACGACACGGTGCGCTGCATCGAGCCGAAGCTTGCCGACGCCCGCAAGCCCGACCCGCTGGGCGTCCCCGACATCCTGCTGCTGCTCTCCGAAGAGATCGCGATCGTCGACAACCTCTCGGGCAAGCTCACCCTCGTCGTCTTCGCCGAGCCGGGCTTCCCCGGCGCCTGGCAGCATGCGCAGGCGCGCCTCAAGGAGCTGCTGGCCAAGCTGCGCGCACCGGTCCCGCTTCCCGTCGACCAGCCTGCCGTCCCGTCGGCGCCGACTTTCGAGTTTCCCGAAGCGGATTTCAAGGCCGCGGTGAAGAAGGCCCAGCAATACATCGTCGATGGCGACATCATGCAAGTGGTGCTGGCCCAGCGCATGAGCAAGCCCTACGCGGCCAGCCCGCTGGCGCTCTACCGGGCGCTGCGCACGCTCAACCCCTCGCCCTACATGTTCTACTTCGATTTCGGCGATTTCCAGGTGGTCGGCGCCTCGCCGGAAATCCTCGTGCGCCTCGAGGGCGAGGCGGGAAAACGCAAGGTCACCGTGCGGCCGATCGCCGGCACGCGCAAGCGCGGCGCCACCGCGGCGGAGGACGCGGCGCTCGCCGCCGACCTGCTGGCCGACCAGAAGGAACGCGCCGAGCACCTGCAGCTGCTCGACCTCGGCCGCAATGACATCGGCCGCATCGCCAAGACCGGCACGGTCAGGGTCACCGACCAATACACCGTCGAACGCTACTCGCACGTGATGCACATCGTCTCCAACGTCGAAGCGGAACTGAAGGACGACGAAGGCCCGGTCTCGGTACTCAAGGCCACGTTTCCGGCCGGCACGGTGTCCGGCGCGCCCAAGGTGCGGGCGATGGAAATCATCGACGAGCTGGAGCCGACCAAGCGCGGCATCTACGCCGGCGCGGTGGGCTACCTCGGCTTCAACGGCGACATGGACCTGTGCATCGCGATCCGCACCGCCGTCCTCAAGGACGGCCGGATTCACGTGCAGGCCGGCGCCGGCATCGTCGCCGACTCCGACCCCGACAGCGAATGGCAGGAAACGCTCAACAAGGCAAAGGCGCAGCTCAGGGCTGCCGAGATGGCCGAGTCCGGCCTCGACACGCGTTTCGAGTGACAAGGCGCCGCTATGCTGCTGATGATCGACAATTACGATAGCTTCACCTACAACCTCGTGCAGTATTTCGGCGAGCTCGGCCAGGACGTGCGCGTGTTCCGCAACGACGCGATCACCCTCAAGGAGATCGCGGCGATGGCGCCCGACTTCCTCGTCATCTCGCCCGGCCCCTGCTCGCCGAAGGAGGCCGGCATCTCGGTCGCCGCGATCCAGGAGTTCGCCGGCAAGCTGCCCATCCTCGGCGTCTGCCTCGGGCATCAAAGTATTGGTTATGCCTTCGGCGGCGAGATCGTGCATGCCAAGCAGCTGATGCACGGCAAGCTCTCGTCCGTGCATCATGCCGACGTCGGCATCTTCTCCGGCCTGCCGAATCCCTTCACCGCGACGCGCTACCACTCGCTGGCGATCCGCCGCGAGACGCTGCCGGACTGCCTCGAGGTCACCGCCTGGACCGACGATAATGGCGAAATGAGCGAGATCATGGGCGTGCGCCACAAGGAATACCCCATCCAGGGCGTGCAGTTCCATCCCGAATCCATCATGACCGAGCACGGCCACGCCCTGCTCGACAACTTCCTCAAAGGGAAATGAGATGATCACCCCGCAAGAGGCGCTCCAGCGCACCATCGAGCATCGCGAGATCTTCCCCGACGAGATGCTGCACCTGATGCGGCTGATCATGAAGGGCGAGGTCTCGCCGGTGATGACCGCCGCCCTCCTCACCGGCCTGCGCGTCAAGAAGGAGACCATCGGCGAGATCGCCGCCGCCGCGACGGTGATGCGCGAGCTGTGCACCAAGGTCGACGTCCCGGACAATGCGAATTTCGTCGACATCGTCGGCACCGGCGGCGACCGCTCCCACACCTTCAACATTTCCACCTGCTCGGCCTTCGTCGCCGCGGCGGCGGGCGCGACGGTGGCCAAGCACGGCAACCGCAGCGTCTCGTCCAAGTCCGGCGCCGCCGACGTGCTCGAGGCGCTCGGCGCGAAGATCGACCTGCAGGCGCCACAGGTCGCGGCGTGCATCAGGCAAACCGGCATGGGCTTCATGTTCGCGCCCAACCACCACCCGGCGATGAAGAACGTCGCGCCGGTGCGCAAGGAAATGGGCGTGCGCACCATCTTCAACATCCTCGGCCCGCTGACCAACCCGGCCGGCGCGCCCAACACGCTGCTCGGCGTGTTCCACCCCGACCTGGTCGGCATCCTGGTGCGCGTCATGCAGCAGCTCGGCGCCCGGCATGTGATCGTGGTGCACGGCAAGGACGGCATGGACGAAATCTCGCTCGGCGCCGCCACGATGGTCGGCGAGCTCAGGGACGGGAAGATCAGCGAATACGAAATCCATCCCGAGGATTTCGGGCTGTCGATGATCGCCAGCCGCAACCTGAGAGTGGCGGACCCCGCCGAATCGAAGGGCCGCCTGCTCGGCGTGCTGGAAAACCAGCCCGGGCCGGCGCTCGAGATCGTCTGCCTCAACGCCGGCGCGGCGCTCTACGCCGCCAACCTCGCCGCCGACATCGGCGCGGGCATCCGCCTTGCCCGCCAGACCATCGAGAGCGGCAAGGCGCGCGCCAAGCTCGCCGAGTTCGTGAAAGTGACCAAGGAACTGTGAGCAGCGATATCCTGAACAAGGTCCTTGCGGTCAAGCACGAGGAAGTCGCCGCCGCACAGGCCGCGAAGCCCCTCGCCGCGATCCGCGCCGAGGCGGAAGCGCAACCCAAGGCCCGCGACTTCGCCGGCGCGATCCGCATGAAGGTCGGCGCTGGCGGGACGGCGCCCGGTACCGCGGTGATCGCCGAAATCAAGAAGGCCAGCCCATCGAAAGGGGTGATCCGCCCGGACTTCAGCCCCGCCGCCGTAGCCAACATTGCGGCGGACTACGAAAAGCACGGCGCCGCCTGCCTCTCCGTGCTTACCGACCGGCAGTTCTTTCAGGGCGCACCGGAATACCTGCAAGCCGGCCGCGCCGCCTGCACATTGCCGGTGCTGCGCAAGGACTTCATGATCGACCCGTATCAGGTCTACGAAGCCCGCGCGATGGGCGCCGACGCGATCCTGCTGATCGTCGCCGCGCTCGCCGACGGCGCGATGGCCGAACTCGAAGACCTCGCCCTGTCGCTCAATATGTCGGTGCTGGTCGAAAGCCACAACGCCGGCGAACTCGACCGCGCCCTTCGCCTCAAGACCCCGCTGATGGGCATCAACAACCGCAACCTGCGCAGCTTCGAAGTCAGCCTCGACACGACGTTGTCGCAACTCGACCGCATCCCGTCCGACCGCATCGTCGTCACCGAATCCGGCATCCTCGCCCCGGCGGATGTCGCCCTGATGAAGCAGCACAACGTGAATGCCTTCCTCGTCGGCGAAGCCTTCATGCGTGCCCCCTCCCCGGGTGCCGAACTGGCACGGCTGTTCGACTTCTAGCCGCCGTCCCGCCGGCGCCGACTTTCGCGCGCCAAAAAGGCCGCATGCAGCGGCCCTTTTGGCTGAAGCGGTGACGGCTTACTTGATGACGGCGGAGAGCTCGCCCTTCTTGTAGCGGCTGGCCATCGCTTCGAGCGGGATCGGCTTGATCTTGCCGGCCATGCCGGCGCAGCCGAAGGCTTCGTAGCGCGCCTTGCAGATCGCCTTCATGCCCTTGCGCGCCTCGGCCAGATACTTGCGCGGGTCGAAGTTCTTGCGGTCCTTGTTGAGAAACTGGCGGATCGCGCCGGTGGACGCCATGCGCAGGTCGGTGTCGATGTTGACCTTGCGCACGCCATTCTTGATGCCTTCGACGATTTCCTCGACGGGAACTCCATACGTCGCGCCCATTTCGCCGCCGTTCTCGTTGATGATCTTCAGCCAGTCCTGCGGCACGCTGGAGGAGCCGTGCATGACGAGGTGGGTGTTGGGCAGGCGGGCGTGGATCTCCTTGATGCGGTCGATGCGCAGCACCGCGCCCGTGGGCGGGCGGGTGAATTTGTAGGCGCCGTGGCTGGTGCCGATGGCGATGGCCAGCGCGTCGACCTGCGTCGCCTTGACGAACTCGGCGGCTTCGTTGGGGTCGGTGAGCAGCTGGTCGTGCGACAGGACGCCTTCGGCGCCGTGGCCGTCTTCCTTCTCGCCCATGCCGGACTCGAGCGAACCGAGGCAGCCCAGTTCGCCCTCGACGGAAACGCCGATGGCGTGGGCGATATCGACGACGTGGCGGGTGACCTTGACGTTGTAGTCGAAGCTCGCCGGGGTCTTGGCGTCTTCCATCAGCGAGCCGTCCATCATCACGCTGGAGAAGCCGGAGCGCATCGACTGGATGCAGATCGCCGGGCTGGCGCCGTGGTCCTGGTGCATGACGATCGGGATGTCGGGATGGGTCTCGATGGCGGCCTCGATCAGCTTGCGCAGATAGGCCTCGCCGGCGTATTTGCGCGCGCCGGCCGAGCCCTGCATGATCACCGGGCTGTTGGTTTCCTCGGCGGCCTCCATGATGGCCTGGATCTGTTCGAGGTTATTGACGTTGAACGCGGGCAGGCCGTAGCCGTTTTCGGCGGCGTGGTCCAGCAGCTGGCGCATGGATGCGAGTGGCATGGTGTCTCCTCTTCTCGGTAAGGGTTGCGGACTGAAACTAGGCGGGACGGTGTTCGCCGACCCGGACGATCTTCATGGTGTTGGTGCCGCCGGCCTGGCCGATCGGTTCGCCGAAGGTGATCACGATCAGGTCGCCGACCTCGACGGCGCCGGCGCGCAGCAGCTCCTCCTCGGCCTCGAACAGCAGTTCCTCGCGGTCGTGCCCCGCATAGCGGGTCATGAGAGGATAGACGCCGCGATAGGCATTCACTTTGTAGCGCGTACGCACGTCGGTCGTCAAGGCATAGATCGGCACCCCGCAGCTCAGGCGCGAGATCCACAGCGCGGTGGAGCCGGTCTGGGTGAGGGTCGCGATCGCCTTGACCTGCAGGTGATGCGCGGTAAACAGCGCCGCCATGGCCACCGACTGGTCGATGCGGGTGAACACCAGGTCGAGGAAATGACGGTCGAGCGCCGCCGGATCCATCGACTTCTCCGCCTCGCGGCAGATGCGCGCCATGGCCTGGACGGTTTCGACCGGATACTTGCCGGTGGCGGTTTCGGCCGAGAGCATCACCGCATCCGTGCCATCGAGCACCGCGTTGGCGACATCGGAAACCTCCGCTCGCGTCGGCACCGGCGAGTTGATCATCGATTCCATCATCTGCGTGGCGGTGATGACGAACTTGTTGTGAGCCCGCGCGGCGCGAATGATCCTCTTTTGCAGCGCGGGCACGGCGGCGTCGCCGACCTCGACCGCCAGGTCGCCGCGCGCCACCATGACGCCATCGGAAGCCTGCAGGATGTCCTCGAGGTTGCCGATCGCCTCGCAGCGCTCGATCTTGGCCACCACCAGCGCATGGGAGCCCGCCTTGTGCGCCAGCTTGCGCGCCAGGCGCAGATCGCTACCCGTTTTCGGAAAGGACACGGCGATGTAGTCGACCTGCAGCTGGGCGGCCGTTTCGATGTCCGCCATGTCCTTGGCCGTCAGCGCCGGCGCGGAGAGGCCGCCGCCCTGCTTGTTGATGCCCTTGTTGTTCGACAACTCGGCGCCGTGGCGCACGACGCAGTGAATTTCGGAATCTTCGACGCGCTCGACGTCCATGACGACCCGGCCGTCATCGAGCAGCAGGGTATCGCCGGGGGCGACGTCGTCGACCAGTTCGGGATAATCGAGACCGACCCGCCCGGAATCGCCAAGCTGGCAGTCGGCAGCGAGAATGAAATGCTGGCCCGGCTTGAGCACGACCTTGCTGCCGGCAAACTTGCCGACGCGGATCTTCGGGCCCTGCAAATCGGCCATCACCGCCACGGTGCGTCCCCGTTCGCGCATCGTCTGGCGCAGCAATTCGATGCGCCCCTGATGATCCTCGACGGTGCCGTGCGAGAAGTTGATCCGGACGACATCGATACCGGCGTCGACCAGCATGTCGATGGTATCCGGAGCCGAGGACGCGGGGCCGAGGGTCGCGACGATCTTGGTGGTGCGTTGCATTGGCGAGGATCAGGCCGTTTCGGTCACCGCCCGTTTCCGGGGGCGGGTCAGCCGCGGGCGCGTTTTTCCAGGATCTCGACCGCCGGCAAAACCTTGCCCTCCAGGTATTCGAGGAAGGCGCCGCCGGCGGTCGAGATATACGAGACCTTGTCGTAGATGTCGTACTTCTGGATCGCGGCAATGGTGTCGCCGCCGCCGGCCAGCGAGAAGCCCTTGGCGTTGGCGATGGCCATGGAAACGGTCTTGGTGCCGGCGCCGAACTGGTCAAACTCGAACACGCCCACCGGACCGTTCCAGACGATGGTGCCGGCCTTGGCAATGATGTCGGCGAGCTGCTGGGCGGACTTCGGGCCGATGTCGAAGATCATGTCGTCGGCGGCAACCTGGTCCGCGTCCTTGAGGACGGCGGGCTCGTTGGCGTCGAACTGCTTGCCGCAGACGACATCGACGGCGATCGGAATCGAGGCGCCGCGCTTGTTCATTTTTTCGATCAGCGCGCGGGCGACAGGGAGCAGGTCGTGTTCGCACAGCGACTTGCCGACGTTCTTGCCCATTGCGGCAAGGAAGGTGTTGGCGATGCCGCCGCCGACCACCAGCTGGTCGACCTTCTCGGAGAGCGACTCGAGCACGGTCAGCTTGGTCGAGACTTTCGAGCCGCCGACGATGGCGACCATCGGCCGGGCGGGATTGGCCAGCGCCTTGTCGAGCGCGTCAAGTTCCTCGGTCAGCAGCAGGCCGGCGCAGGCGACCGGGGCGAACTGGGCGATGCCGTAAGTCGAGGCTTCGGCACGATGCGCGGTGCCGAAGGCATCCATGACGAAGATGTCGCACAGCGCGGCGTATTTCTTCGCGGTCTCTTCGACGTTCTTCTTCTCGCCCTTGTTGACGCGGCAGTTTTCGAGCAGCACGACCTCGCCGGCGGCCACCTCGAAACCGCCATCAACCCAGTTCCGGATCACGCGCACCGGCTTGCCGAGCTTCTGCGCCATCACGTCGGCGACGGGCTGCAGCGAGTCTTCCGGCTTGAACTCGCCTTCGGTAGGACGACCCAGGTGGGAAGTGACCATCACCTTGGCGCCGGCCTTCATGGCGTGCTCGATGGTCGGCATCGAGGCGGTGATGCGGGCGTCGGAGGTGACCTTGCCTTCCTTGACGGGCACATTCAGATCGGCGCGGATGAAGACGCGCTTGCCCTTGAGGTCGAGATCGGTCATGCGGATGAATTTAGGCATGTGCTTGCTCCCGGCTATTTCTTGGAAATTAACCACTGAAGCATTGCGCCAATGTGACGGCGCAATGCTTGGATCGTCAATCTCCGCTTACTTGGCGCTCAAGAAACACGAAGGGCCGCCCGAGTGTTTCTGCCCCTTGAGGGGACCAGGCCGCAGGCCGCAGGACAGCCGAAGGCTGGTCCCGCGAAGCGGGATGCGGCTTTGCCGCACAGATCGCCGCGCCGCGGCGATTTCGGGGTGGGCTCATTGGGCAACGTGCTTGACGAGGCGCAGCATGTTGCAGGTGTAGCCGTACTCGTTGTCGTACCAGGCCACGACCTTGACGAAGGTCGAGTCGAGCGCGATGCCGGCTTCGGCGTCGAAGGTCGACGGCGCGCTGTGGCCGACGAAGTCGGTCGACACGACCTTCTCCTCGGTGTAGCCGAGCACGCCCTTCAGGGCGCCTTCGGAGGCCGCCTTCATCGCCTTGCAGATGTCTTCATAAGAGGCGGGCTTGTCGAGCTCGACGGTCAGGTCGACCACGGAGACGTCGGAAGTCGGCACGCGGAAGGCCATGCCGGTCAGTTTCTTGTTCAGCGCGGGCAGCACCTTGCCGACAGCCTTGGCGGCGCCGGTCGAGGACGGGATGATGTTCTCGAGGATGCCGCGGCCGCCGCGCCAGTCCTTCTTGGACGGGCCATCGACGGTCTTCTGGGTGGCGGTGGCGGCATGCACGGTGGTCATCAGGCCGCGCTTGATGCCCCACGTGTCGTGCAGCACCTTGGCGACCGGCGCCAGGCAGTTGGTGGTGCAGGAGGCGGCGGAGACGATGGTCTGGCCGGCATAGGCGTCGTGGTTGACGCCATACACGAACATCGGCGTGTCGTCCTTCGACGGGGCGGATTGGACGACCTTCTTGGCGCCGGCGGCGATGTGGGCCTGACAGGATTCGGTGGTCAGGAAGAAGCCGGTGCAGTCGATGACGACATCGGCGGCGACTTCGTTCCACTTCAGATTGGCGGGGTCCTTCTCGGCGGTGAGGCGGATCTTCTTGCCATTGACGACCATGCTGTTGCCATCGACGGCGATGGCGCCGTTGAAGCGGCCATGCACGGAGTCGTAGCGCAGCATATAGGCGAGGTAATCGGGCTCGAGCAGATCGTTGATGCCGACGACTTCGAGCTCGGGGAAATCCTTGGCGATGGCGCGGAACACCATGCGGCCGATGCGGCCGAATCCGTTGATACCGACTTTGATGGTCATGAGTGGTTCTCCTTGTATTTGATTGATCAGATGAATTGCTCGACGGCCTTCACGACGTTCGCCACCGTGAAGCCGAATTCCTTGAACAGCACGCCGGCCGGTGCGGACTCGCCGAAGCGGTCGAGGCCGACCACCGTACCTTCGCCGCCGACATACTTCCACCAGCCGCCGGTGACGCCGGCTTCCACGACCACGCGCGGCAGGCCCTTGGGCAGCACGCTGTCCCTGTAGGCCTGGTCCTGGCGGTCGAAGGCGTTGGTGTTGGGCATCGAGACGACGGACACATGGATTTCCTGCTGCGCCAGGGCTTCCTGGGCCTTGAGGGCCAGGTCGACCTCCGAACCGGTGGCGATGATCACCGCGCGCGCCGCGCCCTTGGCCGGCGCCAGGACATAGCCGCCCCTGGCGATGTCGGCAAGGGTCGCCGCGTCGCGCTTGACGAAGGGCAGGTTCTGGCGCGACAGGCACAGCGCGGTCGGGCCGGATTGTTTCCCGACGGCCTGGGTCCAGGCGACGATGGTCTCGACCGTGTCGCAGGGACGCCAGACGTCCATGTTCGGGATCAGGCGCAGCGTGGCGATCTGCTCGACCGGCTGGTGCGTCGGGCCGTCCTCGCCGAGGCCGATGGAGTCGTGCGTGAACACGTAGATGACGCGCTGTCTCATCAGCGCCGACATGCGGATCGCGTTGCGCATGTACTCGGAGAACATCAGGAAGGTGCCGCCGAAAGGCAGCAGGCCGCCATGCAGCGCCATGCCGTTCATGATGTGGGCCATGCCGAACTCGCGCACGCCGTAGGAAATGTAGTTGCCGGGCTCCCTCTGGAAGACATGCTTGCAGCCGGCCCAGTTGGTCAGGTTGGAGCCGGTCAGGTCGGCGGAACCGCCCAGGAATTCGGGCAGCGCCGGGGCCAGCGCGTTGATGGCGATCTGCGAGGCCTTGCGGGTGGCGACGGTTTCGCCCTTGTCATTGATCGCGGCGATGGCCTTCTGCGCGAACTCGGCCCAGTGGGCGGGCAGGTCGCCGGCCATGCGGCGCCCGAATTCGGCGGCCTCGGCGGGGAAGGCCTTGGCATAGTGGGCGAACTTCTGGTTCCACGCACTTTCCAGCTCGACGCCCTTCTTCTTCGCATCCCAGGCTGCATAGACTTCCTGCGGGATATCGAAAGGACCGAAGTGCCAGCCGATGTGCGGACGCGTCAGCTGGATCTCGATGTCGCCCAGCGGCGCGCCGTGCACGTCATGGGTGCCGGCCTTGTTGGGCGAACCGGCGCCGATGACGGTCTTGCACTGGATGAAGGTCGGCTTGTCGGTCACCGCCTTGGCGGCCTCGATGGCCCGGTGGATCGCCTCCGGATCGTGACCATTGACGTCGCGGATCACGTGCCAGCCGTAGGCCTCGAAACGCTTCGGCGTGTCGTCGGTGAACCAGCCTTCGACATGGCCGTCGATCGAGATGCCGTTGTCGTCCCAGAAGGCGGTCAGCTTGCCCAGCCCCCAGGTGCCGGCCAGCGCGCAGGCTTCGTGCGAGAGGCCTTCCATCAGGCAGCCATCGCCGAGGAACACCCAGGTGCGGTGATCGACGATCTCGTGACCGGGCTTGTTGAACTGGTCGGCCAGCAGCTTCTCGGCCATCGCCATGCCGACGGCATTGGTGATGCCCTGGCCGAGCGGGCCGGTGGTGGTCTCCACCCCCGGCGTGTAGCCGTACTCGGGGTGGCCCGGGGTCTTCGAATGCAGCTGGCGGAAGCTCTTGATGTCGTCGATCGACACGTCGTAGCCGGTCAGGTGCAGCAGCGCGTAGATCAGCATCGAGCCGTGGCCGTTGGACAGCACGAAGCGGTCGCGGTTGGCCCACTTGGGGTTGGCCGGATTGTGGCGCATGTGGTGGTTCCACAGCACCTCGGCGATTTCGGCCATGCCCATGGGCGCGCCGGGGTGGCCGGAATTGGCCTTCTGCACGGCGTCCATGGCCAGGGCGCGGATCGCGCTGGTCAGGTTGTTGAACACGGGTGGCTCGAAATCGCTGAAAGTGGCGGACATAAGTTCTCTCCCGGGGAAGCCCGGCATTATCCGCGATTCCCCATGCTCGTGGTTGTTGAAGCTTTTGGCTACAGGGCCGCGGCGCGGCGCTTGTTCTCCATCAGGCGCAGGATCATCGGCGTGAAGATCAACTGCATCGCCACTTCCATCTTGCCGCCCGGCACGACGATGACGTTGGGGCGGGACATGAAGGAGTCGTGGATCATCGACAGCAGGTAGGGAAAGTCGATGCCCTTGGGGTTGGCGAAACGGATCACGACGAAACTCTCGTCCGGCGTCGGGATGTCCTGGGCGATGAAGGGGTTGGAAGTATCCACCGTCGGCACGCGCTGGAAATTGACATGGGTGCGCGAGAACTGCGGCATGATGTAGTTGATGTAGTCCGGCATGCGCCGCAGGATGGTGTCCACCACCGCCTCCGTGGAATAGCCGCGCGCGCCCCTGTCGCGGATCAGCTTCTGGATCCACTCGAGGTTGATGATCGGCACCACGCCGACGAGCAGGTCGGCATGCTGGGCGACATTGACCTTGTCGGTCACCACGCCGCCGTGCAGCCCCTCGTAGAACAGCAGATCGGAAGGGGGCAGGTCCTGCCAGGGCGTGAAGGTGCCCGGCTCCTGCTTCCAGGGCGCCGCTTCCTCGAGGTTGTGCAGGTAGTAGCGGCGCTTGCCGCTGCCCTTTGCGCCATATTCCTTGAACAATGCCTCGAGCAGTTCGAGCTCGTTGGCGTCCGCGCCGAAATGGCTGAAATGGTTGTTGCCCTGCTTGGCGGCCTCGGCGGCGGCCTCCTTCATGGCCTTGCGGTCATACTTGTGGAAGGAGTCGCCCTCGATGATCGCGGCGCTGAGTTTTTCGCGCCGGAAGACATGCTGAAATGACCTGGTGACCGTCGAGGTGCCGGCCCCGGAAGACCCGGTGATGGCAATGACGGGATACTTGACCGACATGATCGTCTCCGAAAGGTGAAAGAACTCAGCGAAACAGCGAGCGCGACGAGAAGATGGGCAGGTCGTAGCTGTCCAGATCCTTGCCCTCGACGTATTCCTGATGGTAGCGCCGGATGCGCTCGACCTCGTCCTTCGAGCCGAAGATGAAGGGCGCGCGCTGGTGCAGTTCGGTCGGTGTGATTTCGAGAATGCGGTTGCGCCCGGTAATCGCCGCGCCGCCGGCCTGCTCGATGATGAAGGCGATCGGATTGGCCTCGTAGATCAGCCCGAGACGCCCGCCCGCTTCCCGGGTGCGCTCGTCGTGGGGATAAAGGAAGACGCCGCCGCGCGTCAGGATGCGGTAGGCCTCGGCCACCAGCGACGCGACCCAGCGCATGCCGAAGTCCTTGCCGCGCGCGCCCTCCTTGCCGGCCATGCATTCCTGCACATAACGGCGCACCGGCGGCTCCCAGTATCTCTCGTTGGAGGCGTTGATGGCGAAGGTGGAGGACTCCTCGGGAATCCGGATGGCGGGGTGGGTCAGGACGAACTCGCCGATGTCGCGATCTAGGGTGAAGCCATTCACGCCCAGCCCGGTGGTCAGGATGAAGCGCGTCGAGGCGCCATACTGGACGATGCCGGCGCACAACAGCTCCTTGCCCGGCTGCAGGAAATCGGCGGGTTTCGGCTTGTGTTTCGGCTCCGGGGCCCGCATCACGGAAAAGATGGTGCCGCTCTGGAAATTGATGTCGAGGTTGCCCGAGCCATTGAGCGGATCGCAGGTCAGGAGATACTTGCCGCGCGGCTGGGCCTGGGTGATGCCCTCCATGTCCTCGGATGCCACGGCGGCGAGGTGGCCGGTGGCGACGCCCGCCTCGAGCATCACCGTGTTGGCCAGGGTCTCGATCTTCTGGTTGATGTCCTTGCCGCCGGCAAGCAGCGCGCCCTTGCCGACGGCGTTGGCGATGATCTTGCTCGCCGTGGCGATATCGTTGATGAGCCCCGTGAAGTCGCCCGTTGCGCCGGGAACGCTCCGCTGCTCCCCGTTCATGAACTGGGTCAGCGTAATGCGCCCTTCGTGCATGTTCCCCTCCTATGTTCTGGCAGCCAGTGGATGCTTTGTTGTTGGCCTGTGCGACCCGCATTTTCGCACGCCCCCGAGAAAAATCCCGCCCCTGCCGCAAGGCAGGGGCGG
>JAGXSN010000043.1 GCA_018333815.1 Sulfuritalea sp.
CGCAATTTTTCCATCATCGCCCACATCGACCACGGCAAGTCCACGCTGGCCGACCGCCTGATCCAGCGCTGCGGCGGCCTGTCGGATCGGGAAATGTCCGAGCAGGTGCTCGACTCGATGGACATCGAGCGCGAGCGCGGCATCACCATCAAGGCCCAGACCGCCGCGCTCTGGTATCAGGCCCGCGACGGCAGGAAATACAACCTGAACCTGATCGACACGCCGGGCCACGTGGACTTTTCCTACGAGGTGTCGCGCAGCCTGTCGGCCTGCGAAGGCGCGCTGCTGGTGGTCGATGCCTCGCAGGGCGTCGAGGCGCAGACGGTGGCGAACTGCTACACGGCGATCGAGCTGGGCGTCGAGGTTGTGCCGGTGCTCAACAAGATGGATCTGCCGCAGGCGAATCCCGACGGCGCGCGCGAGGAGATCGAGGAGGTGATCGGCATCGACGCCACGGATGCGATTCCCTGCTCGGCCAAGACCGGCATGGGGGTGGACGACATCCTCGAAGCCGTGATCGCGCGGGTGCCGGCGCCGAGGGGTAATCCCGACGGCCCGCTCAAGGCCCTGATCATCGACTCGTGGTTCGACAACTATGTCGGCGTGGTGATACTGGTGCGCGTCGTGGACGGTTCCCTGAAGGCCAAGGACAAGATCCGACTGATGTCGACGGGGGCCGTGCACCTGTGCGAGCAGGTCGGCGTGTTTTCGCCCAAGTCGCAGCCCAAGGAATGCCTGTCTGCCGGCGAGGTCGGCTTCATCATCTCCGGCATCAAGGAACTCAAGGCGGCAAAAGTCGGCGATACCGTGACGGCAGCGGATCGGCCGGCTACCGTTGCGCTTTCTGGTTTCAAGGAAATCAAGCCGCAGGTGTTCGCCGGGCTGTATCCGGTCGAGGCCAACCAGTACGACCAGTTGCGCGAATCGCTGGAAAAGTTGCAGCTCAACGATGCCTCGCTGCATTACGAGCCGGAAGTCTCGCAGGCGCTCGGCTTCGGCTTCCGCTGCGGTTTCCTCGGCCTGCTGCACATGGAAATCGTGCAGGAACGGCTGGAACGCGAATTCGATCAGGACCTGATCACCACCGCCCCGACGGTGGTCTATCAGGTCAAGCTGCGCGACGGCGCCGAAATCCTGGTCGAGAATCCCTCGAAGCTCCCGGATGCGCAGAAGATCGAGGAAATCCGCGAGCCGATCATCACGACGACGATTTTCGTGCCGCAGGACTATCTGGGCGCGGTCATCACCCTCTGCGAAGCCAAGCGCGGCTCGCAGGTCGACATGCGCTATCACGGCCGCCAGGTGCATGTCACCTACGAAATGCCGCTGGCCGAGGTGGTGTTCGATTTCTTCGACAAGCTCAAGTCGGTGTCGCGCGGCTATGCCTCGCTCGATTACGAGTTCAAGGAGTATCGCGCCGCCGACGTCATCAAGCTCGACATCCTGATCAACGGCGACCGGGTCGATGCGCTGTCGGTCATCGTGCATCGCGCCAACGCCAACTACCGCGGCCGCGAACTGGCCGCCAAGATGCGCGGCCTGATCCCGCGCCAGATGTACGACGTGGCGATCCAGGCGGCGATCGGCTCGACCATCGTGGCGCGCGAAAACGTCAAGGCGATGCGCAAGGACGTGCTGGCCAAGTGCTACGGCGGCGACATCACGCGCAAGAAGAAACTGCTCGAAAAGCAGAAGGCCGGCAAGAAACGCATGAAGCAGGTCGGCAGCGTGGAAATTCCCCAGGAGGCTTTCCTCGCCGTATTGCGCGTAGGTGACAAATAATCATGAACTTTGCCCTGATTCTCTTCATTCTGCTGGTCATCAGCGCCGCACTCTGGCTGGCGGATCGTTTCTATTTCCGCAAGCGCCGCGCCTCGGATGCCAGGGAACCGGTCTGGGTCGAGTACGGCGCCAGCTTCTTCCCGGTCATCCTGATCGTGTTCCTGCTGCGCTCCTTCCTCGTCGAGCCGTTCAAGATTCCTTCCGGATCGATGCTGCCCACGCTGCTGGTGGGCGACTTCATTGCCGTCAACAAGTTCGCCTACGGCATCCGCCTGCCGGTCATCAACAAGAAGATCATCGAAATCGGCGCGCCGCAGCGCGGCGACGTGGTGGTGTTCCGCTATCCGCCCGATCCGTCGCTCGATTACATCAAGCGCGTGGTCGGCGTGCCGGGCGACCGCGTGGCCTGGCAAAACAAGCGCCTCGCCATCAACGGCGTTCCGCTCGAGCTGCGCCGGGACGGCGATTATTTCGACGCCGAGCGCCTGTTCTACACCCCGCGCTACGAGGAAAAACTCGGCGCAGAGCCGCACATGCTCCTGATCGAGGAGGACGCGCCGGCCTACGTGCCCCATGTGATGCAATATCCCCTGCGCGAAAAATGCAACTACAATGCCGCCGGGGTTATCTGCGAGGTGCCCGCCGGTCATTACTTCGTTATGGGCGATAACCGCGATAACTCGCAGGACAGCCGGGTGTGGGGCTTCGTGCCCGACGAGAACCTGGTCGGCAGGGCGTTCTACATCTGGTTCAATTTCCGCGACCTGAAACGCATCGGCGGCTTCCGCTGACAAGGAGAAGGAAAGATGAAGACGGGACAACGTGGCATGACCCTTGCCGGACTGCTGGTCGGCGCCTTTGTCGTCGCATTGGGAGCTCTGCTGGGCATGAAGGTGATTCCGGAATACCTCGAGCACCGCCAGATCGTCGGCGCGGTCAAGAAAGTCGCTGCATCTGCCGATGCGGCGACCGGCGTTGCCCAGGTCCGCGCCGCCTTCGACCGCCAGGCCAACGTCGATTACATTACGGCGATCACCGGGGCCGATCTCGAGATCACCAGGGAAGCCGGCGCCATCGTGGTTTCCTTCGCCTACGAAAAACGCATCCCGCTGTTCGCGAATGTGAGCCTGTTGCTCGATTTCACCGGTTCTTCGAAGGAATAGGGTTGTCCGCTCGGCTGGAACGGGCCCTCGCCCACGACTTTGCCCGGCCGGAATTGCTGCGCCAGGCGCTGACGCACCGCAGCCACTCGACGCCGCACAACGAGCGTCTCGAATTCCTCGGCGACAGCATCTTGAATTGCGTGATCGCCATGCTGCTGTTCGAACGCTTTCCCGCGCTCAAGGAAGGCGAACTTTCGCGCCTGCGCGCCAACCTGGTGCGTCAGGAGGCGCTCGCCGAAATCTCTCTCGGCCTCGGCCTGGGCGATGCCCTGCGTCTCGGCGAAGGCGAGCTCAAGAGCGGCGGCTTCCGGCGCCCTTCGATTCTCGCCGACGCGCTTGAGGCCGTGGTCGGCGCGCTTTATCTGGATGGCGGTTTCGCCGCCGCGCGCGGGGTGATCGATCGACTCTATCGTTCCCGCATCGAGACGATCGACCCGCACCATACCGGCAAGGATGCCAAGACGGCACTGCAGGAATGGCTTCAAGGGCGCAAGCTGCCGCTGCCGCTTTATGAACTGATCGAGACGCACGGCGAAGCCCATGCTCAGGAATTCGTCGTCAGCTGCTGTTTGTCGGCGCTCGAACTGGCCGTAACGGGGCGCGGCGCGAGTCGTCGCGCCGCGGAGCAGGAAGCGGCGCAGGCCGCGCTGACGAGGCTGACCGGCGCATGACGGCGTCCGCAGAATTCCGCGCCGGCTACCTGGCCATCGTCGGCTGCCCGAACGTCGGCAAGTCAACGCTGATGAACCGCCTGATCGGTGCCAAGCTCAGCATCACCTCGAGCAAGGCGCAGACGACGCGGCATCGCATCCACGGCATCCTGACGACTGACGACTGCCAGTATGTCTTCGTCGATACGCCGGGCGTCCAGACGCAGCACCGCACGGCGCTCAACCGCGCGATGAACCGCACGGTCAATGCCGCGCTGGCCGATGTCGATGCGATCCTGTTCGTCATCGACGCCAAGCGCTGGCGCAGCGAGGATCGCGAAGTCCTGGCGCGGTTGCCGAGCGACCGACCGATCGTGCTGGTGATCAACAAGGTCGACCGCCTGACCGACAAGAATGCCTTGCTGCCGCTGATGGCCGCCATCGCGAACGAGCATGCCTTCGCCGACATCGTGCCGGTCAGCGCCGAAAAGGGCGAAAACCTCGATACCCTGCTCAAGGTGGTCGGGAAATATCTGCCCGAGGCGCCGCCGATCTTCGGGCCGGACGAACTGACCGATCGTTCCGAACGCTTCCTCGCCGCCGAACTGCTGCGCGAAAAGCTGTTCCGCAATCTCGGCGAGGAACTGCCCTACGGCATCGCCGTCGAGATCGAGAAATACGAAGAAGCGGAGGGCGTGCGGCGCATCCATGCGGCGGTGATCGTCGACCGGGACGCGCACAAGGCCATCGTCATCGGCAAGGGCGGCGAACGCCTGAAGCGGGTGGCGAGCGACGCGCGCAAGGACATGGAGAAACTCTTCGGCGGCAAGGTCTGGCTGGAAACCTGGGTCAAGGTCAAGAGCGGCTGGGCCGACGACGAGCGCGCCCTGAAGAGCCTTGGTTACGAATGAGCGGGGCACGTCAGCGCATTGATGGCGCGGCGGCCTACCTGCTGCATGCCTATCCCTACAGCGAAACCAGCCTGATTCTCGAAGTGTTCGCGCGCGACCATGGCCGGCTGGCGATGCTCGCGCGCGGGGCGAGGCGCCCGCGTTCGGCGCTGCGCGGCGTGTTGCATGCCTTCCAGCCGCTCGAACTGGGCTGGTTCGGCGGCGGGGAGGTCAAGACGCTGGCGAAGGCTGAATGGCTGGGCGGCATTTCATTGCTTCGTGGCGAGGGCCTGCTGCTCGGCTATTACCTGAACGAACTGCTGCTCAAGCTGCTGCCGCGCGAGGATGCGCATGCCGTGCTGTTCGACGCCTATGCCAGCGCGCTGGCGGCCCTGTCGCGCGGCGCGACCTCCACCACCTCGGCCGAACTGCGCCGCTTCGAGAAGACGCTCCTGCGCGAACTGGGCTACGGCCTGGTGCTCGAGCGCGATGCGCATGGCCGTGCGGTCGAAGCCGGGCGCAGCTACCGTTACCAGGTCGAGCGCGGCGCGGTCGCTGCCGACGCAACCGAATCCGGGCAGGCGGTCAGCGGCAAGACCTTGCTCGACCTGGCGGGGGATAATTACGCCGATGCGCGCAGCCTGGCCGAAGGCAAGCAGCTGATGCGCTATCTTCTGAACCATTACCTCGCCGGCCAGCCCCTGCAAACCCGCCGGGTGTTCATCGAACTACAAGATGTCTGAGTGGAGCAAGCAATGATCTATCTGGGAGTGAATATCGACCACGTGGCGACACTGCGCCAGGCGCGCCGCACCTACGAACCCGACCCGCTCTGGGCGGCCGCCGAGGCCCATCTGGGCGGCGCCGACGCGATCACCGTGCATCTGCGCGAGGACCGCCGCCACATCGTCGACCGCGATGTCGAGCTGCTGCGGCAGAGCGTGCAGACCAAGCTGAACCTCGAAATGGGCGCCACCGACGAGATGGTCGGCATCGCCTGCCGCCTCAAGCCGGAGATGGCGACGCTGGTGCCGGAAGGCCGCCACGAGGTGACCACCGAAGGCGGCCTCGACGTGGCCGGGCAGGAAGCGCGCCTCAAGGAGATCGTCGCCCGCATGCGGGACGCCGGCATCTACGTCAGCCTGTTCATCGACGCCGATCCGCGCCAGATCGAGGCCGCCGCGCGCGTCGGCGCGCAGGCCTGCGAGATCCACACCGGCCCTTACGCCCACGCCTTCCACGAGAACGGGCGCGACATCGAAAGCGCGGCGGCGCAGGCCGAACTCGCGAAAGTCGGCGCCGGCGGGACGGCAATCCGCCAGCTCGGCATGCGCTTCAATGCCGGCCATGCGCTCAACTACGTCAATGTGCAGCCGATCGCGGCCCTGCCGGGCGTCTGCGAGCTGCACATCGGCCACGCCATCGTCAGCCGCGCCATCTTCGTCGGCCTGCGCCAGGCCGTCGCCGAGATGAAGGTGCTGATCCGCGAGCTTGCCTAACCTTGATCCACGGCATCGGCACCGACCTCGTCGTCATCCAGCGCATGCATGAGTTCTGGCAGCGCCATGGCGAACGGGCGCTCGATAAGCTGCTGGCGCCCGAAGAAAGGGAGGCCTGCCGCGCGAGCGGCGACCCCGGCCGTTTCCTCGCCAAGCGCTTCGCCGCCAAGGAGGCGCTCGGCAAGGCGCTCGGCACCGGCATCCGCGCGCCGGTGCTGCTGCCGGCCATTGCCGTGACTCACGACGCACTCGGCAAGCCCGCGTTCGGCTTCGGCCCCGAGCTGGCCGGCTGGATCGCAGAACGCGGGCTGACCTGCCATCTGTCGCTGAGCGACGAAAAGGAACACGCACTGGCCTTTGTCGTGGTGGAAACAGCATGAACCGGGTGGATTACGGCCCGCTGATGATCGATGTCGCCGGCACGGCGATGACCGCCGCCGAGCGCGCACGCCTGCGGCATCCGCTGGTCGGCGGCGTCATCCTGTTCGCCCGCAACTACGCCGACCGGGCACAACTGGCCGCGCTGTGCGCGGACATCCACGCCGCGCGCACGCCGCGACTCTTGATCGCCATCGACCACGAAGGCGGCCGCGTGCAGCGCTGCCGGGAAGGATTCACGCGCGTGCCGGCGATGCGCCGGCTGGGCGAGTGGTGGGATCGCGCGCCGGCCGCCGCA
>JAGXSN010000044.1 GCA_018333815.1 Sulfuritalea sp.
CCTGCGCCAGCCGGCCGATTTCGGTGTTTTCGTGGCCGGCCGGCGGGACGAGGCGGTCGCCCTGCAACGGGTCGAGCTCATGAAGCTCCGCCGACATGCGCGACATCGGCCGCACGACGAGCAGGATCAGCGCGGCGACGATGGCGCCGGAAACCAGCAGCAGCGACCAGGCGAGTTGCTGCACCGCCAGCAGAATGTAATCGTTGCGCTGGGCCTCGATGACGTCGGGATTGGGTTCGAGCCGCACCAGGCCGACGACCTGCCCCGGCGTGAACGGCGAGTGGATCACGCGTTCGAGCCGGTCGAGCCGGTAGTCGCCGGGAGACGGCGCCCCCGCATCGGCGGCGCGAACCGCGTCGGCCAGCGTGGCGCCGTCGGCCAGAATCGTCACGCGCAGCACCTCGGGATTGCCGAGCAGCCCCTCGGACACCTCCCTGGCGAGGTCGGCGTCCCGCAGGAAACAGGCGATCCGCACCGTGCTGAGCACCGTGTCGAGCAGCCGGTTGAGGCGCTGATCGACTGCCACGATCGCGCGTTGCGCCGTTGCGTAGGAGGTGTAGCTGACCGCCGCGACGCCGGCGACCAGGAACGCGAACAGCGTGACCAGGATCGAGCGCAGGATGATCCCGCCTCTGGGCAGGCGCATCATGGGCCGTAATCGGGAAACGGCAGGGACGGGGCGGCGGGGGGCATATGTGAGGAGAAGCGGATCGCTCGCGGCGGCGGATCACGTCCCATTCAATCATCTGGCATGAACGCTGTCAATCGCGCCGCCGCGCCCGGCCGTTGCGCGGCGCGGCGGCTTGCGGTAGTGTGCGCGCCTTTTCCATTTTCCGAGCGCTCATGCTGCCTCCGATCGAATCCCGCATCGCCGCCGAGATCGGCGTCCACCCGCACCAGGTCGCCGCTGCCGTGCGGCTGTTCGACGAAGGAGCCAGCGTGCCCTTCGTCGCCCGTTACCGCAAGGAGGCCACCGGCCACCTCGACGACACCCAGTTGCGCACGCTGGCAGAGCGCCTGGGCTATCTGCGCGAGCTCGAGGCGCGCCGCGGCGCGATTCTCGAATCGATCGGGGAGCAGGGCAGGCTCGCGCCCGGACTGCGCGCCGAGATCGAGGCCGCCGACACCAAGCAGCGCCTCGAAGACCTATACCTGCCCTACAAGCCCAAGCGCCGCACCAAGGCCCAGCTTGCCCGCGCGGCCGGGCTCGAACCCCTGGCCGATGCGTTCTTGGGCGATCCGACGCTCGAGCCCGAGGCCGAGGCGGCGAAATACGTCGATGCCGGGCAGGGCGTGCCGGACGCGAAGGCTGCGCTCGACGGCGCGCGCCAGATCCTCATGGAGCGCTTCGCCGAGGACGCCGCGCTGCTGGAGAAGCTGCGCAACTACCTGGGCGAGCACGCGCTGATCGTTTCCGCCGTGGCATCGGGCCGGGAGGAGGCCGGGGCCAAGTTCCGCGACTGGTTCGATTTCCGCGAACCTCTCAAGAGCGTGCCTTCCCATCGCGCGCTGGCACTGCTGCGCGGCCGCAACGAGGACGTTCTGCGGCTCGCCATCAAGACCGAGCAGGAGCTGCGCGATCCGCCCGAAAGCTCACCTTGCATTGCGATGATCGCCGGCCATGTCGGGATGCGCGACCGGGGCCGCGCCGCCGACAAGTGGCTCCTGGAGACGGCGCGCTGGACGTGGCTGGTGAAGCTTTCCCTGCACTTCGAGACCGAACTCATGGGCGCCTTGCGCGAACGCGCCGAGGAAGAGGCGATCCGCGTCTTCGCCCGCAACCTGCACGATCTGCTGCTGGCCGCGCCGGCCGGCCCGAAGGCCGTGATCGGCCTCGATCCCGGCATCCGCACCGGCGTCAAGGTCGCCGTCGTCGACGCGACCGGCAAGCTGCTCGAAACGACTACGCTCTACCCGCATGAGCCGCGCCGCGACTGGGAAGTCAGCATCGCGGCGCTGCACCGGCTCGCGCAGAAACACGGCGTCGCGCTGATCGCCATCGGCAACGGCACGGCGAGCCGCGAGACCGACCGGCTCGCCGGCGATCTCATCGGGCGTCATCCGGAACTCAAGCTGACCAAGATCGTCGTCTCCGAGGCGGGCGCCTCGGTGTATTCGGCCTCGGAGCCGGCCGCGCGCGAGTTTCCCGACCTCGATGTGAGCTTGCGCGGCGCGGTGTCCATCGCGCGCCGCCTGCAAGATCCGCTGGCCGAACTGGTGAAGATCGACCCCAAGAGCATCGGCGTCGGCCAGTATCAGCACGACGTGAATCAGGGCCGGCTGGCCAGGAGCCTCGACGCGGCGGTGGAAGATTGCGTGAATTCGGTGGGCGTCGATGTCAATACCGCCTCGGCGGCGCTGCTGGCGCGCATTTCTGGACTCAACGGCACGCTGGCGGCAAACATCGTCTCGTATCGCGACCAGAACGGCGCCTTCCCGTCGCGCGCCGCGCTGAAGAAGGTGCCGCGCCTCGGCGAGAAGACTTTCGAGCAGGCGGCGGGCTTCCTGCGCGTCCTCGGCGGCGAGAATCCGCTCGATGCCTCGGCGGTGCATCCGGAAGCCTATCCGGTGGTCGAGCGCATCCTCGCCGACATTCGCAAGTCGGCCAAGGACGTCATCGGCGATGGCCGCCTCGTGCGCTCGCTCAAGCCCGAGCCCTACACCGACGAACGCTTCGGCCTGCCGACCGTGCAGGACATCCTCAAGGAACTGGAAAAACCCGGCCGCGACCCGCGCCCGGCCTTCAAGACGGCCAGTTTCCGCGCCGGCGTGGAGGAGATCAAAGACCTCGAACCGGGCATGGCGCTCGAAGGCGTGGTGACCAATGTCACCAACTTTGGCGCCTTCGTCGATATCGGCGTGCACCAGGACGGGCTGGTGCATATCTCGGCGCTGTCGAATACCTTCGTCAAGGACCCGCATGCGGTGGTCAAGGCCGGCGACGTGGTGAAGGTGAAGGTGCTGGAGGTGGATGTTCCGCGCAAGCGCATCGCGCTCACGATGCGGCTGACGGATGAGGCGAAGAAAGTCGGCGCTGGCCGGACGGCGTCCCCGGCCGCGAGCCCGCGCGAGATCGGGCGCCACCGGCGCGAACGCCCGCCGGAGAACGCCGGGGCGATGGCGGCGGCGTTTGCGCAGCTCAAGGGGAAGGGCTGAGAGCCATTCCGGCGCCTCCAACCCCTATGCGATTGCCCTGCAACGCCGGTCGTTGTCCTCGGCATGCCGTCGTTTCACGCTAACATCGCCGGCCTGTTCGGTCGCTTCTGGAGCGATTTATGAAACGCTGGTCCGCACTGTTGCTGATAGTGTTCCTTGCCGCCTGCGGCGAGGGCGAGAACAAGGCCGCCGGCCCGTCTCCGGCGATGACGCCGGGCCCCGCCGCTGCGCCGCCGCCGGCCGAGGTCGAGGTCATCACGGTGACTCCCGGCAGCGCAACGATCACCCAGGACCTTCCCGGCCGGCTGATGGCCTACCGCACCGCGCAGGTGCGCGCCCGCGTGGAGGGCATCCTCGAACGGCGTCTGTTCGTCGAGGGCAGCGACGTGAAGGCCGGCACAGCGCTGTTTCGCATCGACGCGCGCACCTACCGGACGGCGCTGGCCGCCGCCGAGGCCGAGCACGCGGCGGCGCAGGCGGCCTTCGACCGCACCGAAAAGCTCGTGAATGTCCAATACATGAGCCGGCAGAATCTCGACAGCGCGGCCGCCCGCCTCAAGCAGACCGCCGCCGCGCTCGCCCGGGCGCGGCTCGACCTGGAAAACGCCGTCCCGCCCGCGCCGATTTCCGGGCGCATCGGCCGTGCCCTGGTAACCGAGGGGGCGCTCGTGGGGCGCGGCGAGGCGACCCATTTGGCCACCATCGAGCAGATCGACCCGATCCGCGTCGAGTTCACCCAAAGCCACGCCGACATGCAGCGATTGCAGCAGGCGATCCGGGCCGGCCAGCAGAAAAAAGCCGATTCGGCCGAGGTTGAGCTGGTGCTCGATGGCGGCGCGCTCTATCCGATGAAGGGGCGCTTGCGGTTTGCCGATCTGGCGGTCGATCCCGCCAGCGGCGCAGTGCTGCTGCGCGCCGAGTTCCCCAACCCGCACCGCGAGCTTTTGCCCGGCGCCTTCGTGCGCGTGCGCTTTCCCCAGGCCAGCGTCGAGGCGGCGCTCCGCGTGCCGCAGCGGGCGGTGATGAGCGGCCCGCAGGGGCATTCGGTGCTGCTGGTCGGCCCGGAGGACAAGGTCGTGGCGCGCCCGGTTCGCATCGGCGCGATGGCCGGCGCGGATTTCATCATCGGCGAGGGACTCGCGGGCGGCGAGCGGGTGATCGTCAACGGCCTGCAAAAGGCGCGTCCCGGCGCGGTGGTGAAACCCGTGCCCTGGCCCCCGACCGCGCGGCCCGCTGAAAAACCGGCCGAAAAATCCTGACGTCATGTTCGCCAAGTTCTTCATCGATCGCCCCGTCTTCGCCTGGGTGATCGCCCTGGTGATCATGCTCTCCGGCGTGTTGGCGCTGCGCCAGCTGCCGGTGGCGAGCTATCCGGCCGTCGCTCCGCCGGGACTGTCGATCAGCGTGACCTATCCGGGGGCCGCGGCCCAGGTGGTCGAGGAAACCGTGATCGCGCTTGTCGAGCAGGAGATGAACGGCATCGAGAACCTGCTCTACATGGATTCGTCGGCCGAACTCGGCCGGGGCTCGATCACGCTCACCTTCGAGGCCGGCGCCTCGCTCGATCTGGCCTCCGTCGAGGCGCAAAACCGCATCCGCCGCGTCGAGACGCGCTTGCCCGAAGACGTGCGCCGCCTGGGGGTGAGCGTCACCCGCTCGGCGCGTAATTTCCTGCTCATCGTATCGATCTTCTCGCCCGACCGCTCGCACGACAACATCGCCCTGGGCAGTTTCGCGGCCGCCAGCGTGCTCGAAAGCCTGCGGCGCGTGCCCGGCGTGGGCGAGGCGGTCCTTTTCGGCACCGAATACTCGATGCGCCTGTGGCTCAAGCCCGACCGCCTGGAGGCTTTCGGCCTGACGCCCGCCGACGTGGCCCGCGCGGTGCGGGCCCAGAACGTGCAGATCGCCGCCGGCGAACTGGGCCAGCTGCCGGCGGTGGCCGGCCAGGAGATCAACGCGGCCATCGTGATCCGCTCGCGCCTGGCCACGCCGGAGGAATTCGGCGCGGTGATCGTGAAAAGCGACGGCCGGGGCGCAACGGTGCGGGTGCGCGACATCGCCCACGTCGAGCTGGGGGCGCAGGATTATTCGGTGGCCGCGCGCCTCAACGGGCAGCCCAACGCCGCCATCGCCATCCGCATGGCGCCCGACGCCAACGCGCTGGAGACCGCCCGCGCGATCAAGGCGAGGATGGGCGAGCTGTCGACCTTCTTTCCGCCGGGCATCGACTGGGCTGTGCCTTTCGACACCTCGCAGTTCGTCGACATCTCGATCCGCGAGGTGATCAAGACCCTGGCCGAGGCGATGGTGCTGGTGGTGCTGGTGATGTATCTGTTCCTGGGCAGCCTGCGCGCCACCTTCATCCCGGCCATCGTGGTGCCGGTCTCGCTGGTGGGGGCCACGGTCGGGCTCTATTTCCTCGGCTATTCGATCAATGTGCTCACGCTCTTTGCGATGGTGCTGGCCATCGGCATCGTGGTCGATGACGCCATCGTGGTGGTGGAAAACGTCGAGCGCATCATGCACGAGGAGGGGCTCTCCCCGCGCGAGGCCACCCGCAAGGCGATGGACCAGATCGTGGGCGCGATTATCGCCATCACCCTCGTGCTCTCGGCCGTCTTCGTGCCGATGGCCTTCTTCGGCGGGGCGACCGGCGCGATCTATCGCCAGTTCGCCGTCACCCTGGTGCTGGCGATGGGCTTTTCGGCGCTCATGGCGCTCACCCTCACGCCTGCGCTGTGCGCCACTGTGCTCAAGTCCGGCAAGGGCGGGGTGCTCCCCGCCACGGGCCTCCTGGGCCGCTTCAACCGCCTGTTCGCCATGTCGGTGCGCGGCTATCTGGCCGGCACGCGCCGCATGCTGGGCCGGCCGGCGCGCTGGCTCGCCCTCTATGTCGCGCTGGCGGCGGCGGCCGGCTGGATGTTCATGAAGCTGCCCACCGGCTTCCTGCCCGACGAGGATCAGGGCTATTTCTTCAACGTCGTCCAGCTGCCCCCCGGGGCCACGCGCGAGCGCACGCTGGAGGTGCTCGCCCAGGTCGAGCAGCATTACCTGAGCCAGCCCGAGGTTGAACACGTCATCGGGGTGGCCGGCTTTTCCTTCTTCGGCCGCGGCCAGAACGCGGCTATGGCCTTCGTCCGGCTCAAGGGCTGGGAGGAGCGGCCGGGCAAGGACGGCAGCGCCTTCGCGCTGGTGCGCGAGGCCAATCAGGCCTTCTTCCGCATCAAGCAGGCGATGATCTTCGCCATCAACGTGCCGCCGATTCCCGACCTGGCCGCCGTGGGCGGCTTCGACCTGCGCTTGCAGGATCGGGCCGGCCTGGGCCGCCAGAGCCTGATGGAGGCGCGCAACCAGGCGCTCGCGCTCGCGGCGAAACACCCGGCGCTCGCGGGTGTGCGACCCGAGGGGCAGGAAGGCGCGCCGCAGGTGCTGCTCGACATCGACCGGCTGAAGGCCAGCGCCCTGGGGGTGAATCTGGCCGATCTGAACGAGACCCTGCAAGCGGCCCTGGGCGTGGCCTACATCAATGATTTCGTGCGCCAGGGCCGCATCCTGCGCGTGCAGATGCAGGCCCAGGCCGACACCCGGCGCACGCCCGAGGACATCCTGCGCCTGCCGGTGCGTAACGCGCGCGGCGACATCCTGCCGTTGGCCGAAATCGCGCGGGCGCAATGGACGGTCGGCCCCACCAAGCTCGACCGCTACAACGGCTTGCCCTCGATGAAACTCTCGGGCAATCCGGCCCCCGGCCGCTCCACCGGCGAGGCGATGGCCGCGATGGAGGAGATCGCCAAGCAGCTGCCGACCGGCATCGGCTTCGAGTGGTCGGGCACGTCTTTCGAGGAGCGCCGCTCCGGCGCGCAGGCTCCGCTCTTGTTCGCCATCTCGCTGATCGTGGTGTTCCTGTGCCTGGCCGCGCTCTATGAGAGCTGGTCGATTCCCCTCGCGGTGATGCTGGCCGTGCCGCTGGGCGTGCTGGGGGCGGCGCTCGCGGTCGACCTGCGCGGCCTGCCCAACGACATCTATTTCAAGGTGGGGCTTATCGCCATCATCGGCCTGTCGGCCAAGAACGCCATTCTCATCATCCAGTTCGCCCGCGACCTGCAAGACCAGGGCATGGCGCTTACGGAAGCCACGCTTGAAGCTTGCCGCCTGCGCATCCGGCCCATCGTGATGACCTCGGTGGCCTTCATCGCGGGGGTGCTGCCGCTGGCGATCTCGACGGGGGCGGGGGCCAACAGCCGCATCGCCATCGGCACCGGCGTGATGGGCGGCATGATCACGGCCACCGTGCTGGCGGTGTTTTTCGTCCCGGTGCTCTATCTCGTGATGCGGCGCCTGTTTCCCGGCCATGCGCGCTGCCGGCGGGACGCCGGCGCGGGCTGATTTCCGCCGACCGGCCGTTGCGCAGCGCTGGCCAGTCTGCCGGAAATAGGCTACATTCCCCCCTTTCCATAACAACTTTAGAGGCCATCATGAGCAACAAAGGGCAGATGCTACAAGACCCGTTCCTCAACGCACTGCGGCGCGAGCACGTCTCCGTGTCGATCTACCTGGTCAACGGCATCAAGCTGCAGGGCCAGATCGAATCTTTCGACCAGTATGTCGTCCTGCTCAAGAACACCGTGACGCAGATGGTCTACAAGCACGCCATTTCGACGGTCGTGCCCGCCCGCCCGGTCAACATCGCGAACGAGGCCGAGTGATTTCTCCGGCTGACCTCTTCCGGCGCCCGAGCCCTGACTCCGCCTGATGTTCGAACGGCCGGCGGCCGGCGAGAACGCCGTCCTGGTTCAGCTGGATTTCGGCGCGGGCGACTTTCCCGAGCGCCTCGAAGAGTTTCGCCTGCTCGCCGCAAGCGCCGGTGCGCGATCGGTGGCGACGGTCACGGGCCGGCGCGCACGTCCGGATCCGGCCACCTTCGCCGGCAAGGGCAAGGTCGAGGAAATCTCCTCGACGGCCGCTGTCGCCGCGGCCGATCTGGTGCTGTTCAATCACGAGCTGTCGCCGGCCCAGCAGCGCAACCTGGAAAGGGCGCTCGACCGGCGCGTGATCGACCGCACGGCGCTGATTCTCGACATCTTCGCCCTGCGCGCCAGGAGCCACGAGGGCAAGCTGCAGGTCGAGCTGGCCCAGCTTGAGCACCAGATGACGCGGCTGGTGCGCGGCTGGACCCACCTCGAGCGCCAGAAGGGCGGCATCGGGCTGCGCGGCCCCGGCGAGAAGCAGCTCGAAACCGACCGCCGCTTGCTCGGCAAGCGCGTTGCCGTGCTCAAGTCCCGTCTCAGACTGCTCGAGCGCCAGCGCGCGGTGCGGCGCAAGGGGCGCAGCCGCGGCGAGGTGCTTGCGGTGTCTCTGGTCGGCTACACCAACGCGGGCAAGAGCACGTTGTTCAACGCGCTGACCGGGGCGGGCGCCTATGCCGCCGATCAGCTCTTCGCCACGCTCGACACCACCTCGAGGAGGCTCTACGTGCCGACCTGCGAGCTGGCAAGCGGACGCTCCGGCTGCCAGGTGGTGCTCTCCGATACCGTCGGTTTCATCCGCGATCTGCCCCATGAGCTGGTGGCTGCCTTCCACGCGACCCTCGAGGAGACCGTGCGTGCCGATCTTCTTCTCCATGTCGTTGACGCGGCGAGCCCGGACCGCGACCCGCAGATGCAGGCGGTCGCCCGCGTGCTCGATGAAATCGGCGCGGCGACGGTGCCGCAAATCGTCGTCTGGAACAAGATCGATCTGACGGGCGGCGCGCTCGGGCCGGGGGTCGAGCGCGACGAATGTGGTAGCATCGGGCGTGTTCGAGTGAGCGCCAGAACCGGCGCCGGGCTCGATCTGCTGCGGGCGGCGCTGGCGGAGATGTCGCGCCGACTGACCGCTCCCATTGATCACGAGAAAATTCAAACCCATAGCGAATGACATGATTACCGGCATACTGATGTCGCTCAACGACCCCGGCTGGGGCAACGACCCGGGCCGCGGGCGCGGCGGCGGCGGGCGCGGCGGCCCGCCCGATCTCGACGAACTCTGGCGCGATTTCAACAAGCGCCTTTCCGGCATGCTGGGCCAGAGGCGCGGCGGCCCTTCCGGTGGCGGCGGCGATGAGGGCGGCGGCGGCGGTCCGCGCCTGCCGTTTCTGACCCCCGGCCAGTTTGGCGGCGGCGCCGGCGTCCTGTTCGGCTTGGTCGTCGCGGTCTGGATGGCCAGCGGCCTTTACATCGTCGATGCGAGCGAACGCGGGGTGGTGATGACCTTCGGCAGATACTCAGAGACGACCGATCCGGGCCTGCGCTGGCGCCTGCCCTGGCCGATCCAGAAGCACGAGGTGATCAATCTGGCTGGCGTGCGCACCATCGAGATCGGCTATCGCGGCACGGAAAAGAACCGGGTGCCCAAGGAAGCGCTGATGCTGACCGACGACGAGAACATCGTCAGCGTCCAGTTCGCCGTGCAGTATCTGCTCAAGAGCCCCAAGGACTACCTTTTCAATCACCGCACCCCCGACGAGGCGGTGATGCAGGCGGCCGAAACCTCGATCCGCGAGGTGGTCGGCAAGAGCAGGATGGACTATGTGCTTTACGAAGGACGCGACGTGATCGCCGCCAACACGCAAAAATCGATCCAGGACATCCTCGACCGTTACCAGACCGGCATCCAGATCCGTTCGGTGACGATGCAGAGCACCCAGCCGCCCGAGCAGGTGCAGGCGGCGTTCGACGACGCCGTCAAGGCCGGTCAGGACCGCGAGCGCCATAAAAACGAGGGCGAGGCCTACGCCAACGACGTGATCCCGCGCGCCCGCGGCACCGCGTCGCGCCTGTTGGAGGAAGCCCAGGGCTACCGGGCGCGCCTGATAGCCACCGCGGAAGGCGATGCGGCGCGCTTCACCAAACTTTATGTCGAGTATGCGAAGGCGCCCGAAGTGACGCGCCAGCGTCTCTATCTCGAGACCATGCAGCAGGTCTTCACCAACACCAGCAAGGTGCTGATCGACAGTCGGGCCAGCGGCAACCTGCTCTACCTGCCGCTCGACAAGCTGATGCAGCAGACGGGCGCCGTCGCCGCCGCCGCGCCGACACTCGACGCCGGCG
>JAGXSN010000045.1 GCA_018333815.1 Sulfuritalea sp.
GCGCACGGAGTGCGCGGCGCTCGGGGAGGCGCCGGCCGAGGCGCGGGCGATTCTCGCCGCAGCGCCGATCGCCGGCGAACCGGATTTCCTGCTGCACAAGACCACGGAACGCTCCGCCTACCGCCCCTTCGATCCGCCGGCCGGCATTTTCGACACGCTGCTGTGGAACGCGCGAGGCGAACTCACCGAGTTCACGCGCGGCAACCTGATCGTCGAGATCGACGGCGCGCGGCTGACGCCGCCGCTGTCCTGCGGCCTGCTGCCCGGCACGCTGCGCGCCGAACTGATCGAACGCGGCGAAATCGC
Organism: Sulfuritalea sp.; assembly: GCA_018333815.1. Lineage (GTDB taxonomy): Bacteria > Pseudomonadota > Gammaproteobacteria > Burkholderiales > Rhodocyclaceae > Sulfuricystis. The sequence goes on from JAGXSN010000045.1 coordinate 307, forward strand.
CGAGGGCGTGGTGCGCGTTGCGGAGCTGGCGCGTGTCCGCGCACTGTGGTTCATCAACAGCGTGCGCGGCCGCATCCCGGTGCGGCTGGCGACGGACTCGCAGGCCGTTATTCCAGAATGACGCTCTGGCCGATCTCGGGGGCCTCGGCCGGCCAGCCGAGACGTTCCCGCAGGGTGGCGGCGAAGCCTTGCGCCGTTTGCGCCTCGCCATGCACGACGAAGGTGCGGCGCGGCGGCGCGCGGAAATGCCCCAGCCAGGCCAGCAGCGCATCGCGGTCGGCGTGGGCCGACAGCCCGCCCAGGGTATAGATCTCGGCGCGCACCGGCACGTCCTCGCCGCGGATGCGCACGCGCCGGGCGCCATCGACCAGGCGGCGGCCGAGCGTGCCGGCTGCCTGGAAACCGGCGATCAGGATGGTCGATTCGCGGCGCGGCAGGTTGGCGCGCAGGTGAAACCTGATCCGGCCCGCATCGCACATGCCGCTGGCCGAAAGGATGACGGCGCCGCCGGCGATGCGGTCGAGCGCCTTCGATTCCTCCATGTCCTCGACGAAGGCGAGCTTGCGGAAATACTCGATGCCGCGCCGTCCGCCGAACAGCGTATGCGCCTCGGCGTCGAGCACGGCCAGGTGGCGGGCGGTGATGGCGGTCGCCGCCGTCGCCATCGGCGAATCGACATAGACGGTCAGCTTCGGGATGCGCTTCTGCCGGGTCAGGTCGGCGAGCATGAACAGCATGTCCTGGGTGCGGCCGACCGCGAAGGCGGGTACGATCAGGTTGCCGCCCTTCTTCTCGATGGTGTCGAGGACGGCGTACACCAGTTCGGCCTCGGTGTCGGCCATGCTCTTGTGCAGCCGGTTGCCGTAGGTGGATTCGACCAGCAGCCAGTCCGCCGCGGCGACCGGCGCCGGGTCGCGCACCAGCGGTCGTCCGGGCTGACCGAGGTCGCCGGAAAAGACGATCGTGCGCTCGCGGCCATCCGCATCGACACGGACTTCGATGCTCGCCGAGCCGAGGATGTGCCCGGCGTCGCGGAAGAGGCACCGCACCGCCGGATGGGGCTGGATTGCGGTGTCGTAATCCACGGGCCGCAGCCGTTTCAGGCAGTCCCTGGCCTGCGTCACGGTGTAGAGCGGCGCCGTCTCGTGGCGCAGGCGTCTGCCGGCGCGGAAGCGCCGGCGGTTCTCGTATTCGGCCTCCTTTTCCTGGATGTGGGCGGCATCGGGCAACATCACCGCGAGCAGGTCGCAGGTGGCGCGCGAGGCGTAGATCGGCCCCTTGAAACCCATGGCGACGAAACGCGGCAGCAGGCCGGAGTGGTCGATGTGGGCATGGGTGAGCAGCACGAAGGCGATGCCGCGCGGATCGAAGTCGAACGCGCGCCGGTTCAGCTCGCGCGCCTCGCGGCCGCCCTGGAACATGCCGCAGTCGACCAAGAAGCGCAACTCGGCGGTTTCGGCCAGGTAGCAGGAGCCGGTCACGTTGCGGGCGGCGCCCAGGAAAGCGAGTTTCACCGCGGTTCGGCCCGAAAAATCCGCTCAGGCTTCCTTGCGGCGGACCGAGAACCTGAATTTGCGCCGCTCGAAGTAGCGCAGCGCAATGTAGGTCGCGACGCCGAAGACGGCCAGGAAGGCGACGAACGCACCGTAAGCGAGGGGCCAGGGAATGCCCTCGGTCATCATGGTGAATTCCGACATGCCGCCGATGCCGGCAATGATGTTCATCGGCACGAAGACCACGGAAATCGCCGTCAGCTTGGACAGCCGCTTGTTCTGGTTGATGTTGATGAAGCCGACGGTGGCGTCCATCAGGAAGTTGATCTTGTTGAACAGGAACGAGGTGTGGCCGTCGAGGGTTTCGATGTCGCGCAGGATCTGGCGCGCGTCGTCATGCTGTTCCTGGCTCAGGAAACGGCTGCGCATCAGGAAGGACAGGGCGCGGCGCGTGTCGAGCACGTTGCGGCGGATGCGGCCGTTGACGTTCTCGCCCTTGGCGATCTCGGCCAGGATTTCCGCTGCCACGTTGTCGTCGACGTGCGGGGTGAGCACCTTGCGGTCGATGCGATCGAGATCGGCGTAGATATTCTCGAGCGTGTCGGCGGAATATTCGACATCGGCGTCGTAGAGGTCGAGCAGCACTTCCATGCCGCTGGTGACGTAGCCCGGCTGCGCGCGCGCGCGCAGGCGCTGCAGGCGAAACACCGGCAGTTCCTCGCCGCGCACCGAGAACAGAATGTTGTTGTGCAGGATGAAGGCCACCGCGACGTTGCGCGCCTCGTCGGGTTTATCGAGCAGGAAGTCGGAATGCAGGTGCAGCTCGTCGTCGTCCCCGACGTAGAAGCGGGCGCTCGCCTCGATGTCGGTCAGGTTGGCCGGGTCGGGCAGTTCGATGCCATAGTGCTTGCCGACCCAGGCGCGCAGGAAGGGCGTCGGCGCGACGAGGTCGACCCAGATCGGATTGAGCCGGGCGAGATCGGCGCGGCTGTCCACCTGCACCTGGGTGAGGCGGCCGTTCTTCAGCTCGAAGGCGTTGAGCATGTTGCGCACGCTGGCATAGGAGCGCGCGCCGACCAGCGCCTCGCTCACGTCCTCGGCCAGCTGCTCGAGGATCGCCTCGCAGCGGGCCTCGGCCACCTGCTGCCAGGCGGTGACGCGATCCTCCTCGGCCAGGGTCTCGAGGATGCGCGCGATGGTCTGGTCGTCGAGACGGTCGAGCAGTTTCTGCAGTTCGACGAGGTGCTGTCTGTGCACGATCTCCTCGACCAGCTCGTGGCGCGGCATGTCCTGCCGGTGGACGAGATCCTCGATGCGGCGGTGACGCGACAGGAGCAGCTGCACCTCGGCAAGGTGCTGCTCCAGCTGGGTTTCGGCGCGCGGGCGGACTTCGAGGGTATCGGCCATGGCGCCGGATTCTAACCCAGCCGGTTCAGGGGGCCGCCGAAAGGTGCATGCGACCGAGTATCAGCGCAGTGCGGCGGTTGATGTAATCGGAATAGGGGTTTTGCTCGAACCGGCGCGGCGCGGGCAGCATCACCGCGAGCCGAGCGGCCTGCTCGGCGCCCAGCTGGCCGGCGCCGACGCCGAAATAGCGGCGCGCGGCGGCCTCGGCGCCGAAGACTCCGTCGCCCCACTCCACCACGTTCAGATACACCTCGAGAATCCTCCGTTTGTCCCACAGCAGCTCGATCCAGACGGTGATGACCGCTTCCTGGGCCTTCCTCCAGGGCGTCTTGTCGGCCGAGAGGAACAGGTTCTTGGCGAGCTGCTGGCTGATCGTCGAGCCGCCGGCGACCACCCGGCCGCGCCGCTGGTTCTTCTCCAGCGCTTTCTGGATGCCTGCCCAGTCGAAGCCCTCGTGGTCGATGAACTTGTCGTCCTCGGCCGCCACCACCGCGCGCCTGAGGTGAGGGGAAATCCGCTCGTAATCGACCCAACGGCGCTTGAGCTCGGCGCGCGGGTTCTTTTCGCGCAGGCCGTCGAGACGCTGCGCCATGAAACTCGTCTGGCCCGGATCGACGTAGCGCCACCAGGCCACCCAGCCCAGATACCAGCCCTGCCAGAGCGCGACCATGAGCGCCAGCGCGCCAAGCAGACGCAGCAACCCGCGACGTGCCGTCGCGCCAGCGCCGATTTTTGCGGGATTTCGGTTGTCGGCCAGAATGTAACCCCCGTGTAACCCCTGCCAGAAATGAAAACGGCTTCCATCGCTGGAAACCGCTCGATTGAACCCGGTGCAGTCTAACAAATTCTTGAACCGTCACGTTACCGGCAGGTTTGTTGAGACAAGGGTAAAAGTCGGCGACGAACTTCTCCCTGGCGTCGTCCTGCGCATAGACCTCGGCGTAGGCGCGCATCCTTTAGCAACGTGACAGCTTAAGCATTGCTTGGCCTGAATCTTCCTGCGACTTTTTGCCGCAGAAAAATCTGCTTGACAATCATGGGGGGGTAAGAAATAATGCTATACGGGTTATTGATAAAGCAACGTATTCTCATTAATGATACTTCATGCGAATTTCTCTCCTATGTGCCGGCCTGCTTGTGACCGCATCCACCGCCGTTTGGGCCGACCTGCCGCTGACCGTAGAAGACCTGATCACCGACAAAGGCAAGGTCAAGCTTGATCTGTCGTTGGCGTACGTCAACGCGGACCGCAGTGGCGTGTCGACGGGCGAGCCGATCATCGTCCAGACCGGGCCCACCTCGTTCGTGACATTACCTACGCTCGTGGGTGAGAGCATCGGCAACAGCGACACCGTGGTTGCCATCCTCGGCATGCGCTACGGCCTGACGGCCAAGGCCGAGGTTTATGCCCGCATGAGCGGCCTGTCGTCGAGCCACCGCAGCAGCGGCGTAGGCGGCGCCGCATCAAGCAGCGAATCGGGCTTTGCCGATGCCTGGGCGGGCATCAACTACCAGTTCAGGAAAGACGACGACGGTCCCGCCGTGCTCGGCTTCGGTGAAATCGCCTTGCGCGAGAAGCATCGTCGCAGCAGCGCCAGCTTCAAGTCAGCCATGCTGGGCGTCACCACCTACAAGGCCATCGACCCCGTCGTGTTCTCGCTGACCGCCGCCTGCCGCTTCAACCAGGCCCGCCGGGCCGGCACGCAGGACTACCGGCCCGGCAACCTGCTGTTGCTCAACCCCTCGGTGGGCTTCGCGGTGAACGACCGCGTGACGCTGACCACCGGCGTGCAGTGGACGCGCCGGCAGGCTGACCGCTTCGACGGCCAGAGCCAGGGCATCGACCGCACCGCCACCGATCTGTTGCTGGGCGTCGGTTACGGCTTTGCCAAGGGCAATACTTTGAACAGCACCCTGAAGGTCAACGCCTCGGGGCGCAGCGGCTCGGAGTTGCGAGCGAACTGGCTGTACACGTTCTGACTGAAAACGCTGCGCCCGGCGCGGCCGCGAAAAGAGACGGGCGGCAAGCCGCCCGCGAGGAATTGCCGGTGACGCAAACACCGTCAATGGGTGCCTCGGGAGTCTGTTTCGAGGCTTGTTGTTGTACTTCGTGACATGAAGGAGTCTATATGAACCAGTTCAAACACGCAGCACTGGCACTGGCCATGGCGGGCCTGCTGTCGGCCCAGGCACAGGCCAGCGAAGCGCAGGTGCAGAAGCTGCAAGCCGCGCAACCGGTGGCGGCGTTCAGCCAGACGGACATCGACGCACTGTTCGAGCAGGCGGACAAGCCGATGCAACTTGCGGCATTGTCGCAGCAGGAGATGAAGGAGACGGACGGGGCGGCACTGTGGTTCGCGCCGATCGTGTTTCATGCGGGGCGTTATGCTGCCGTTAGAATTGCACATCATTCGGCACACCATACCTTCGGCAGTTTGGGGAGGCTCCCCCATATTCAGTTCAATGCGTGGCGTCCTGGCGTCTCCGGTTCTGGCGGCGCTTTCCGGATACCGCTTCCGAACACGCCGTTCTTCAGGCCGTAAAGATGTTGAACCGGGGGTTCGATCTAATGTTGAGCTCCCGGTTACAGGGACATGAATATGACGAAAGACGAACTGTTGACTATCCTCAGAGGCAAATTGGAAAAATATCGGTCCGTGCCATACTCTGAACTCATTAGGATGGTCGGTAATCAGCAGCCTGAGGCCGATTTACATGGCGAGCCGACCGATCAAGACTTTTACCAAACAGAAGTTGAGGTGGTTCGTGATGATGCTCGATCAGGCAATCTGAGAGTCATCGGAATGATTGACAATGGCAAAGGCCTTTCGGGGATCTGCGACCTTATTATTTCGCCGGATGGAACCCTACTCTCCGAAGGGGGCAGTGTGCGCGGTTGCCGTGCAGGCGTTGTCAAAACCGCTCTATCCCTCTTCCTCCTGCGCGAACATCCCTTCTCGCGCTTTGATTTCCCACGCTGGCAATCGGTACTGGTCATTTCGCTCATCGGCGTGCTGATCGGCCTGGATCCCAACCTGTGGTCGGATTCGGGCATACCTGTCGTTCCCTTGTGGCTGACCCTCAGCGGGACAGTACTTTCCACTTGGGCTGGCTTTCTGATCATCGTCGGCGTGCTGCACTGGTGGATGAAACGCGGTGGCCGCTGGGACGGGCAGGGTGATCTGTTCAACCTGGTGGCGGCGTCGTGGCTGGTGGCCAACACCTTGGGCGCCGGTCTGGTCGCGCTGGGTGTGCCGCCGCTATTCACGCTGCCGCTGTGGCTGTATTCGGTGTGGGTCGGGGCCAGCGCGCTGTCGGGCGCCATCCCCAAGGCGAGCCTGGGCTACAGCATCGGCGGCATCGTCATTGGCCTGATCCCGGCCATGCTGGCTGCCGGCGTCGTGTTTGCGGCGCTTGGCATCGTGCTGGCCATGCTCGGGGTTGTCCCGCCGCCGCTGGGCGCGGGGCCTGCGGGCATGGGCTGATGCGCGGCTTTGTGCCGCTCCTGATCGGCGCGCTGTGGGCCGGCTGTGTTTGGGCCGATGCGCCCAATTTGCCCGCTGCGCCGGCCGTCGCCAAGCCTGCCGGCGAACCCGGCCCCGAAGGCGCGCTGCTCGCCACCCACTCCGCCGCCGGTCTCATCCCCGTCAAGAGCTGGAAGACCCTGCGCGATCACCGCATCGTCAAGCAAGACCTGGACTATTCCTGCGGCGCGGCCTCGCTGGCCACGCTGCTCAACGAACACTACGGCCGGAACCTGAGCGAGGAAGCCCTCTTGAAGGCCATGGACAAGGGCGACGGACGGGCGAGCTTCGCGGACATGGCGCGGGCGCTGCCGCAGTTCGGATTTCGGGCGCAGGGCTTTGCCGCCAGATGGGAGCAGCTCACGCGGCTGAAGATGCCGGTCATTCTGTATGTGAAGCACCGCAAGGACGACCATTTCTCGGTGCTGCGCGGCATCAGCGGAGACACGGTATGGCTCGCCGACCCAAGCCTGGGCAACCGCACCTACAGCCGTGAGCAGTTCCTGGCGATGTGGCAGACGCGCAGCGACGCGGACGACGGTCTGGCGGGCAGGTTTCTGGCGGTGTTACCCGGTGCTGCGGACATTGTTTCGCTCGACGACTTCTTCACCAAGATGCCGCGTCGCCAGAGCGCCAATGCAACGAGTCAGCTCGCGTTTCGCGCGCAGCCGTGACGCTCCGCTTTTCGGAATACAGACTCTCCATGGACTTGAGACAAGGGCAAAAGTCGGCGCCGGCGGGACGGCGCATGACCTCGCGCCGCCCCGCATGGTTTGCCGCTTACTTCAGGTCGAAGCGGTCGGCGTTCATCACCTTGGTCCAGGCCGCGACGAAGTCGGCGACGAACTTCTCCCTGGCGTCGTCCTGCGCATAGACTTCCGCATAGGCGCGCAGGATCGAGTTCGAGCCGAACACCAGGTCGACGCGGGTGGCCGTCCATTTCACGGCGCCGGTCTTGCGGTCGCGGATCTCGTAAAGGTTCCTGCCGGCCGGCTTCCAGGTGTAGGCCATGTC
>JAGXSN010000046.1 GCA_018333815.1 Sulfuritalea sp.
GGGCCGCGGCGACGCGCGCGGCGGCGGCCGAGCGGTGGTGCCCGTCGGCGATGTAGAGCGCCGTCATGCCGTCGAAGCAGCGCGTGATCGCGTCGATCCGTGCGGCATCGCTGCAGACCCAGATCTGGTGGCGCACCGTGCCGTAGGCATCGGCCACGGCGACATCGGCGGCCGGTTCGCCCTGGGCGATGGCGGCAATCAATTCATCGGCGCCTTGCGCGGCCGGATAGGCGAGCAGCACCGGGCCGGTCTGGGCAGCGAGCGCCTCGATCTGGCGCACGCGGTCGTCTTCCTTGTCGGGACGGGTGAATTCGTGCTTTCTGATGCGGTTGCTGTCGTAGCAGGCGACCGCGGCCGCGGCGACCAGGCCGGTCTGCACGTGCGCCCCCATGGTGAGTCGATACGCGTAGTAGCAGGGCGCGGCGTCGCGTGTCAGTATGCCGGCCTCGATCATGCGGGCAAAATATTCCGCGGCCTGGGCATAGACCGCGGGCTCGTGGGGGTCGAGATCCTCCGCCAGGTCGATTTCCGGCTTGGAGATGTGCAGGAAAGACCAGGGCTTGCCTGCCGCCCGCACGCGGGCCTCGGCGGAAGAGAGCACGTCGTAGGGCGGCGCCGCCACCTCGGCGGCTCGGTCGGGCGCCGGCCGCAGGCCGCGAAAAGGCCGGACCAGCACGCTCATGCCATCCCTTTTCGGCCCGCGAGGGGGCCGCGCAGGAGGTCGTGGGCGGCCAGGATCATCTTCTCGGTGGTCGGCCAGTCGACGCAGGCGTCGGTCACCGAGCAGCCGTAGCGGAGCCGGGCCAGATCGTCGGGAATCGGCTGGTTGCCGGCCTCGATGAAGCTCTCGATCATCAGGCCGACGATCGAGCGGTTGCCCAAGCGGATCTGGTTGACCACGTCCTGCATGACGAGCGGTTGCAGTTCCGGTTTCTTGTAGCTGTTGGCGTGCGAGCAATCGACCACGATGTTCTGCGGCAGTTTTGCCTTCGCCAGCGCCGCTTCGGCCAACGCGACGCTCACCGTGTCGTAGTTCGGCCGGTTGCCGCCGCGCAGCACCAGATGGCCGTAGGGATTGCCTTTGGTGCGCACGACCGAGCTGCGTCCCTGCATGTTGATGCCGAGGAAGCTGTGCGGCTTCGAGGCCGAGAGGATGGCGTTCACGGCGGTGTCGACCGAACCGTCGGTGCCGTTCTTGAAGCCGACCGGCGTGGACAGGCCCGAGGACATTTCGCGGTGGGTCTGCGATTCCGAGGTGCGCGCGCCGATCGCCGTCCATGCCACCAGATCGCCCAGATACTGCGGCGCGATCGGGTCGAGCGCCTCGGTGGCGGCCGGCAGCCCCAGCTCGTTCACGGCGAGCAGGAACTCGCGCGCCTTCCGCATGCCTTCCTCGATGTGGAAGCTGTCGTCCATGCGCGGGTCGTTGATGTAGCCCTTCCAGCCGGTGGCGGTGCGCGGCTTCTCGAAGTAGACGCGCATCACCAGCAGCAGGGTGTCGGCCACGGCGGCGGACATCTCCCTCAGGCGCCGCGCGTAGTCCAGGCCGGCAACCGGGTCGTGGATCGAGCAGGGGCCGACCACGACGAACAGGCGCGGATCGCTCCGGTCGAGGATCGCCTCGATGGCGCGCCGTCCGGCCAGCACCGACTTCTCGGCGGCTTCGGTCAGCGGCACGCGGGCGTGAATCTCCTCCGGCGTCGGCATGGTGTCGAAGGTTTCGATGTTGAGGTTTTCGGTCTGCTGCATGCTAGTCCATCAGTCTGTTGAACAGTTCCTTGATTGCCAATACGCGCTCCCTCAGGCTGGCCGTCGGTTTCGACCAGACGACACGGTCTTGCCCGGCCAGCTTGAAGGATCGATCCTGCTGCATCAGGCCGACAATCTTCATCGGTTCGATCGGCGGATTCGGCATAAAACGCAATTGTATCGCGCCATTCCCCGCATCCAGCTTGGCCACGCCCAGCGGCTTGCCGAGCAGGCGCAGGCGGTGGGTTTCGATCAGCGCCTGGGTCTGGGCCGGCATTGCGCCGTAGCGGTCGATCAGTTCTTCCTGCATCAGTCGCAACGCATCCTCCGTCTCGCAGTTGGCGAGCCGCTTGTAGAGCGTCAGCCGCTCGTGCACGTCCGGGCAGTAGGCGTCGGGCAGCAGGGCGGGGAAATGCAGGTTGATTTCGGCGGTGATCGCCAGCGGCTGGGTCAGGTCGGGAATCGCCTTGCCTTCCTTGAGGGCGCGCACGGCCGCGTTGAGCATGTTGGCATAGAGCGCGAAGCCGATCTCGTGAATCTCGCCGGACTGGTTTTCGCCGAGCACCTCGCCGGCGCCGCGGATCTCGAGGTCGTGCATGGCGAGGAAGAAGCCCGAGCCGAGCTCTTCCATCGCCTGGATCGCGTCGAGCCGCCGCTGCGCCTGCGTGCTCGGCTTGGCGTTCTCGTCGGTCAGCAGGTAGGCATAGGCCTGGTGGTGCGAACGGCCGACCCGGCCGCGCAGCTGGTGCAGCTGGGCGAGGCCGAACTTTTCGGCGCGGGCGATGACGATGGTGTTGGCGTGCGGGTTGTCGATGCCGGTTTCGATGATGGTCGAGCACAGCAGCAGGTTGTGCTTCTGCTGGGTGAATTCGCGCATCACGCGTTCCAGTTCGCGCTCGGGCAACTGGCCGTGGCCGACCACGATGCGCGCTTCGGGCAAAAGCTTTTCGAGCCGCTCGCGCATGTTCTCGATGGTGGCCACCTCGTTGTGCAGCACATAGACCTGGCCGCCGCGCTTGAATTCGCGCAGGCAGGCTTCGCGCACCAGGCCGTTGGACCATTTGTGGACGAAGGTCTTGATCGCCAGCCGCTTCTGCGGCGGCGTGGCGATCACCGAGAAGTCGCGCAGGCCCTCCAGTGACAATCCCAGCGTGCGCGGGATCGGCGTGGCGGTGAGGGTCAGCACGTCGACTTCCGCGCGCAGGGCCTTGAGCGTCTCCTTCTGCCGCACGCCGAAGCGGTGTTCCTCGTCGATGATGACCAGGCCGAGCCGGTCGAATTTCACATCCGGCTGCAGCAGGCGATGAGTGCCGATCAGGATGTCGATCCTGCCGTCGGCGAGCAGCCTGACGGCCTCGGCCTGCTCCTGCTTCGACTTGAAGCGCGAGATTTCGGCGACCTTGACGGGCCACTCATGGGCCACCTGCGCGAAGCGGTCGGCGAAGTTCTGGTAGTGCTGCTCGGCGAGCAGGGTGGTCGGGCACAGCACCGCGACCTGCTTGCCGTCGGCCACCGCGACGAAGGCGGCGCGCATCGCGACTTCGGTCTTGCCGAAACCGACATCGCCGCAGACGAGGCGGTCCATCGGCTTGCCCGAGACCA
>JAGXSN010000047.1 GCA_018333815.1 Sulfuritalea sp.
CTGGCCGGCTTCGGCCAGCCGCGCCAGCGCCTGCAGCAGCAGGGTCGATTTGCCGATGCCGGGATCGCCGCCGATCAGCACCACGCCGCCGACCACCAGGCCGCCGCCCAGAACGCGGTCGAACTCCTCGATGCCCGTCGGCAGGCGCGGTTCATCGCGCGGACGAATGGCCGCCAGATCCTGCGGTTTGCCCGTCGAGGTCAGCGGAGCGAAGTTCGCGCCAAAGCGCTTGCCGCCCGCCGTTGCGGCTTCGGCCAGGCTTTCGACCAGCGTGTTCCACTGCCCGCAACCGGGGCATTGCCCCTGCCACTTCGGCGCGGTGGCGCCGCATTCGGTGCAGGAAAAAATGGCTCTGTCTTTCGCCATCTCAGCGCTTTTCAATGACGGGAACGCGTTGCGCCAGCGCGCAGAACAGCTCGTAGCTGATCGTGCCGGCTGCGGCCGCCACTTGGTCGGCGGGCATTCCCTCGCCCCACAGGGTTGCCGTCCCGCCGGCGCCGACTGTTGCAGGAAGATCGGTCAGATCGACGCACAGCTTGTCCATCGACACGCGGCCGAGCGTGCGCGTGCGTCGGCCCTCGACCAGTATCGGCGTGCCGGTGGGCGCATGGCGCGGATAGCCGTCGGCATAGCCGCAGGCAACGACGCCGACCTTCATCGGCCGCTCGGCGGTGAACGTGCAGCCGTAGCCGACGCTTGCGCCGGGCGCGAGATCCTGCACCGCGATGATCCCGCTCTCCAGCGTCATCACGGGCCGCAGATCAAGTTCGGCGGCGGGAATCTCCGCGAACGGCGAGCCGCCGTAGAGCATGATGCCCGGCCGCGCCCAGTCGCCGACCTCGGCGGGAAACCGCAGGATCGTCGCCGAGTTGCCGAGCGAACGCGCGCCGGCCATGTCCGTCGTCATCGCGTCGAAGCGCGCCAGTTGCCAGTCGATGCCGCGCGGGCCGTCGGCGTCCGCGAAATGCGTCATCAGCACGGCCTCGATGCGCCGTCCCGCCAGCGCCGACTTTGCGGCGGAAAGCCCGGCGGCAGCGAAGCCGAGCCGGTTCATGCCGGTGTTCAGTTTCAGATAGACCGGCAGATCGGCCGGCCAGCCCGCATCGAGGAGCATGCTGACCTGGTCGAGCCGATGCACGACGGGAATCAGCCGATGGCGGATCAGCAGCGGCAGTTCGTCGGCCGAATAAAAACCTTCGAGCAGCAGGATGGGCAAATCGAGCCCCGCCTCGCGCAAGGCCACCGCGCGTTCGAGTTCGATCAGGGCGAAACCGTCGGTCAGGTCGGCCAGCGCCGCGACCGCGCGGTTCAGTCCGTGGCCATAGGCATTGGCCTTGACGACGGCCCAGAGGCGCGCCGGTCCGGCATGACGGCGCGCCACGGCAAAATTGTGACGCAGGGCGGAGAGATCGATGGTGGCGCGAATGGGTCGCGACATGCGTGACGGCGCCTCGCCCCGCGGCTCAGCGGGTTTTATGTTCCCTGAGTCTCTCGGCCGCGAAGGTGACGAAGGACGTGACCAGGCGCGAACGGAATTTCTCCTTCGGATACACCATCGACAGATCGCGCACCAGCCGCGGCTTGAGCGGGATCGACACCAGCGAGCCGAGCCGCAGGGAGTTGATCACCGAGGCGCGCGAGGCGATGGCGTAGCCGATCCCGGTTTCGACCACCTCGAGCAGAGCGAGCGGACTGCCCAGCTCCATCACCGGGATCAGGCGGCCGACGTCGATGCCATGCTTGTGCAGATAGACCTCGGTGAATTCGCGCGTGCCGGAGCCCGGCTCGCGCGAGACGAAGGGATGACCGACCAGGTGCTGCGGAGCGATTTCCTTGAGACGCGCCAGGGGAAACTTCGGGCTGCAGATCACCTGCATCTCGTCCTCGCAGCACACCTCGGTCTGCAGGTTGGGCTGGTGCGTGGACGACTCGATGAAGCCGATGTCGAGCGTATGCTCGGCCACGCGCGTCTCGATGCTCTCGGAGTTGGCGACCACCAGCCGCGGCCGCACGCTCGGATACTTCGACTTGAATTCGCCCAGGATGCGCGGCAGGAGGAACTCGGCGATCGTCGTACTGGCGCCGACTTGCAGGGAACCGCCGATTTCACCGGTCATTTCGGCCAGGCGGATATCCATTTCGCCCGACAGGCCGAGAATCTTTTCGGCGTAGGACAACGCCATCTCGCCCGCCGGCGTGAGGGAGATGCGGCCATGGCCGCGATCGAAAAGCCGGGTGTTGAAGTGCTCCTCGAGCTGCTTGATCTGGAAAGTTACGGCGGGCTGCGTCATGAAAAGCACCTCGGCAGCCTTGGTGAAGGAAAGCTGCTTGGCGACGGCATGAAATACCTGGAGTCTGCGATCGGCCATGAATCCGCCCCTCTATGTTCTAGGAAATCGTTTGGACGGCATTGAAGCATAAATCCGGCTTATCTGAAAGTAGCGGTCTTTTCCCGCAACCGGCCGGAGAACGCGCTTGCAGGCCTGCGCCGAGGCGGAACCGTCACGGGCGCCCCATAGTTTCATGCTATAAACCGGCGGCCAATGAGCGCCCTTTCCTCCCATCGTTCCTGGATCTCCCACGCCAAGAAGACGCTTTGGCTGACCTGCGTGGGACTGGTCATCGCCTGGTCGCTCTGGCTGCTCTACGCCAAGTTGCGCACCGAAGTTGCCGCGGATCCGGCTGCGCGCGAACTGCTCGATGCCGGCGGCTTCTGGCTCGGCCTGAAGATCATCGCCGAATCGATCGGTCGCAGCATCGGCGACGTTCCGGCCGCCGGCTACTTCATGGCCGCCCTGTCGGCCTTGCTGGCCTATACGGCGCTGGCCTGGTACGACCGCATCGCGTTGATCCATCTGAACCGGCACCGGGAAATCTCCTGGCCTTTCATCGCCGCGTGCTCCTTCGTCACCTACGCCCTCGGCCACAATCTCGGCGCGTCCGTCCTGTCCGGCGGCCTGGTGCGCCTGCGCGCCTACGGCGCCTGCGGCCTGAGCCCCGTCGAGGTGGCGATCCTGGTCGCGCTCTGTTCCTTCACCTTCGCCTACGGCACGGTGCTGCTGATGGGCTTTGTCTTCGTTTTTCACCCCGAGGTGGTGCAGCCGCTGACCGCGCTGGTTCCCACTCTGGATCTGCCGCCGCAGGCGATCCAGCTGGTCGGGGGAGTCCTGATCGGGCTCTGCGCCCTCTATGTCCTCGGTTCGTGGCGGCGCTTCAAGCCGGTGCATTTCCGCTCGGTGCACATCGTCTATCCGAGGCTGCACGTCGTCACCCGCCAGCTGATCGCCGGCCCGCTGGAACTGACCGCCGCCGCCGGCATCATCTACTTCGTCCTGCCCGAAGCGGGCAATCCGGGCTTCATCACCGTGCTGGGCGCCTTCCTGCTGTCCTTCTCGGCCGGGCTGCTCTCCCAGACGCCGGGCGGAATCGGCATCATGGAGGCGGTGTTCCTCGCCGTGCTGCCCACGGTGGCGCCCTCGGACGTGATCGCCGCGCTGCTGATCTGGCGCCTGATGTATCTGCTCATCCCGCTGGCGGTTTCGCTGCCGCTCGTGGTGGCCTTCGAGCGCGCCCAGTTGCGCCGGGCCTGACGCCGCCGGGCGGCGGCGGCTTTCGTGTTCTGGCGCGCCCGAAGAGATTCGAACTCCTGACCCCCTGGTTCGTAGCCAGGTACTCTATCCAGCTGAGCTACGGGCGCGTAAAGAGGGGCGGATTATAGCGAAAGAATGGTGCGGGTAAACTGCCGCCTGCCGTTTTCCCCCTGCCGCCATGAAACCGACCTACGACGAATCCTCCTTCCGCGTCCTGAAAGGGCTCGAACCCGTGCGCGAGCGCCCGGGCATGTACACGCGCACCGACTCGCCGGCCCACATCATCCAGGAAGTCATCGACAACGCCGCCGACGAAGCCCTGGGCGGTTTTGCCAGGCACATCCACGTGGCCGTCGCGCGCGATGGCGCAGTGACCGTGACCGATGACGGCCGCGGCATCCCGGTCGGCCCGCATCCCGAGGAGAAGCTCCCGGTCGTCGTGCTGGCCTTCACCCGCCTGCATGCCGGCGGCAAGTTCGACAAGAAGGCCGGCAATGGCGCCTACGCCTTCTCCGGCGGTCTGCATGGCGTCGGCGTCGCGGTCACCAATGCGCTGTCCCTCAGCGTCGAGGTCGAGGTGCGCCGCGAGGGCAAGATCCACGCGGTGAGCTTTTCCGCAGGCGGCGAAAAGGTGTCGCCGCTCCGCGTCGCCGGCGACTGCGGCAAGCAGACCGGCACGCGCGTCCGCGTCGTGCCCGATCCGAAGTATTTCGACTCGCCCAGGGCGCCGCAGGCCGAGCTCGAACGCCTGCTGCGCTCCAAGGCCGTGCTGCTGCCCGGCGTCAAGGTCACGCTGGCGGTCGAGCAGTCCGACGGCAAGCTCGCCGAGAAGACCTGGCGCTATCCCGAGGGTCTGGCCGGCTACCTCAAGGAGATCGCCGGCGAAGAGCAAGCGGTCGCGCCGATCTTCGCCGCCGAGAACTACGCCGGCAGCGACGACGACAACTTCGCCGCCGGCGAAGGCGCGGCCTGGGCCTTCGGCTGGTGGCAGGAGAATGCGCCCGCCGAGTCCTACGTGAATCTGATTCCGACCGTCGCCGGC
>JAGXSN010000048.1 GCA_018333815.1 Sulfuritalea sp.
CGGTACGGGCGCCGCGAGGCCGGCGCCGCCGGCGCGCGGCGAGGCGCTCCTGCAGGGCCGGCTGATCCTCGTCGTCGAGGACAACGAGATCAACCGGCAGGTGATTACCCGCCAGCTGGCCCTGCTCGGCTACGCGGCCGATCTCGCCGGCGACGGGCTGGAAGCGATCGAGCGCCTGCGCGGCGCCGACTATGCCCTCGTGCTGACCGATCTGCACATGCCGGCCATGGACGGCTACGAGCTGGCCATCGCCGAGCGCGGCCGCGAGCGCGTGCACGGCGGCCGCCGCGTGCCGATCGTCGCGCTTACCGCCAATGCCCTCAAGGGCGAGGCGCAGCGCTGCCAGGCGGCGGGCATGGACGACTACCTGAGCAAGCCCGTGGCGCTCGACGAGCTCAAGGCCATGCTCGACAAATGGCTGGCGCCGCAAGCGGCGGCGCCGGCCGTCCCGCCGGCGCCGACTTTCGACGCCTTGCCGGTTTTCCAGGCCGACGCGCTGGCCGCGCTGGTCGGCGCCGATGCCGCGATCATCGACGAACTGCACGCCGACTTTCTCCGCAACGCGGCAGACATCGTTGCGGAGATCGCCGCCGCGCGGGACGACTGGCCGCGCGTCGGCGCGCTGGCGCACAAACTCAAGTCGTCGGCGCGCGCGGTGGGGGCGTTCGCGCTCGGCGAGCGGTGCGCGCAGCTGGAAGCCGCCGTCAAGGCCGGCGACGCGGCGGCGGCCGAACCGCTGCGCGTCGCCCTGGGCGAGGCCCATGCGGCCGTTTCGCAGGCCATCGATGCGCACCGGACGGGAGGATAAGGGTTGGGAAAAAAGTTGCGCGTCATGGTCATCGACGACGATCCGCTCATGGGCAAGCTGCTGAAACATCAGCTGCTGGCGCTGGGGAGCGGCGAGGTGACGCTCGCCGCGGGCGGCCGGGCCGCGCTGCACCTGCTGACGACCGGGCCGGCGCCGGATGCGATCCTGCTCGACCTGAACATGCCGGAGATGGACGGGCTCGAGTTCCTGCGCCACCTGGTCGGGCGCGACCTGCGCATCGGCATCGGCCTGATCAGCGGCGAGGACGAGCGCATGCTGCAGGCCGCCGGCCAGCTGGCGCAGGCGCATGGCCTGCCGGTGCTCGGCCGGCTGCGCAAGCCGGTGCATCCCGCGGATCTGGCGGCGCTGCTGGAAGACTGGCAGCCGCCGGCGCCGGAGCAGCGCAACGGCGCGCGCGTCGCGTTCCCGGCCGAAGCCCTGCGCGGCGCGCTCGAGCGCGCCGAACTGGTCAACCACTACCAGCCCCAGGTCGCGCTGGCCGACGGCCGCGTGACGGGCGTCGAAGCCCTGGTGCGCTGGCAGCACCCCGAGGCCGGCCTCGTCTATCCGGACCGCTTCCTCGCGGTCGCCGAGACGGCCGGCCTGATCGGCGCCCTGACGAGCCAGGTGCTGGCGGCGGCGTTCGCCCAGGCGCGCCAGTGGCGGGAAGCCGGACTCGAGCTGGGCATGGCGGTGAATGTGTCGATGGACAATCTCGCCACGCCGGCTTTCGTCGACTGCGTCGAAGGGCTGGCGGCGGCTGCGGGCGTGGCGCCGGCGGGAATCGTGCTCGAAGTGACGGAAAGCCGGCTGATGACGGATCTGCGCGCTCCGCTCGAGACGCTGACGCGCCTGCGCCTGAAGCGCTTCCGCCTGTCGATCGACGATTTCGGCACCGGGAATTCGTCCCTCGTTCAACTGCGCGACCTGCCGTTCGACGAGCTGAAAATCGACCGCGGCTTCGTCCATCGCGCCGACCGCGAGGCCCGGCTGGGCGCGATCTTCGACGCCAACGTGGCGCTGGCGCGCCAGCTCGGCATGCAGACCGTCGCCGAAGGCGTCGAGGATGCCGCCGACTGGACGTTCGCGCGCCGCCGGGGCTGCGATCTGGCCCAGGGCTATTTCATCGCCCGGCCGATGCCCGCCGCGCAGCTGCCCGCCTGGGTCGCAAACTGGCAGGCGCGCCTGCCGGAGCAGCTGGCGTGAGCGCCGCGCCCGTTCCTCCGATCCTCGTCGCGACCGACAATCGCAGCGACGCCGAAACGATCAGGAAACTGCTCGACGACGAATTCCCGACGGTGGCGACCAGCACCGAGGCCGACGCGGCGGCGCGGGATTTCGAGCGTCACCGCCCCGGCGTGCTGGTGCTCGGCTTCAACACGCTGGAAAAGGCGGAGCGCTACTACCTCGGCCTCTACCGCCTGTGTCCGCTGGTGCAGCAGCTCGATCACCGCACCGTCATCCTGTGCAACAAGGACGAGCTCAAGCGCGTCTACGAGTTGTGCAAGAAGCATTATTTCGACGACTACGTGCTGTTCTGGCCGATGACCTACGACATGACGCGCCTGGCGATGACCGTCCATCACGCCCTGCGCGAGTTGGTCGAGCAGAGCCACGCCGCGCCCTCGCGCGCGCAGTTCGCCGTGCAGGCGCAGCGCATCGGCCAGCTCGAGGGGCTGCTCGACGCCCGGCTCGCCGCACCGGAGGTGAACGCCACGCCGCCGCTCAAGGCCTGGGCGTCCGACCTGCGGCGCGAGTGCGCGCCGCATCTGGCGGCGGCGCGCACCCTCGGCGTCCTGGCCGGGCAGGTGAAGCCGACGGTGCTGGTGGTGGATGACGACGATTTCCAGCGCAGCCTGATCGGCCGCATTCTCGACGCCGCCGGTTACCGCCTGCAGTTCGCCGCCAGCGGGCTGGAAGCGCTCAACCTGATGCGCAAGTCGCGCCCCGACCTGGTGCTGATGGACGTGCAGATGCCCGGGATGGACGGCGTCGAGGCCACGCGCCGCCTCAAGGGAGCGCCCCACACGGCGGCGATCCCGATTCTCATGATCACCGGCAGGAGCGAGCTCGACACCGTCAGGGAAAGCCTGAAGGCCGGCGCCGCCGGCTTCGTCGTCAAGCCCTTCGAACGCGAGACGCTCATCGAGAAGATCCGCCAGGCGCTGGAAACCCCGGCGAGCTGAGGCAAATCCGCGGGCGCGTGCCGCCCGCGGCGAGCATCAGGCGTCCAGCAGCCGCCGCGCGAGCAGCGCCTGCATGTCGCGCCGGCCATCAGGCGTCCCGTTTGGCGCGCAGGCGGGCAAGCACCTCGCCTGCCGGCTTGACCCGACCGGCCTCGATGTCCTGGTTGCCGAGCGCCAGAATCTTGAGAAGCGCCAGGGTTTCCTGGGTTTCCTCGAAGGACGCCACGTCCTGAAGCACCGCCTTGGCTTCGCCGTTCTGGGTGATGACGAGCGGCTCGCGTTGCGCGGCCGGTTGCAGCAGCACTTCGGCTGCGTTGGCCTTGAGGTAACTGATCGGTTTGACCTGGGATGAGTAACGCATCGCGACTCCATGAGACTGAATAAGGTCGCAATGTAGTCCGTGCAAGCGGCGCCGGCAACCCGCGAAACGGCGCGCCGGCCGCCCGCATCGGCTAGCATGCGGCCATGCTGCACCTTCATCTGTCCAACCGTCCCGAGGCGCTCGTGGCCGCGCTGGCGGCGCTCCAGCGCGTCGATCCGCTGCCGCTGCCGGAGCCGGAAACGGTGGTCGTGCCGTCGACGGCGCTGGCGCGCTGGCTGGGCTTTCGCCTCGCGGACCAGCTGGGCATCGCGACGCAGAATGCCTTTGTGTTTCCGGCAGCCTACGTCTGGCAACTGTTCGGCCGCGTGCTGCCCGAGGTCGCGGCGAGCAGCCCCTTCGACCGCGCGGCGATGCACTGGCGTCTGCTGCGCCTGCTCGGCGACAGCCGCAGGGCGGAAATCCGCCATTATCTGGAAGGCGACGACGGCACGCGCCGCTTCGAGCTGGCGGGCCAGCTCGCCGCGCTGTTCGACCGCTATCTGGTCGAGCGGCCGGACTGGATCGCGGCCTGGAGCGCC
>JAGXSN010000049.1 GCA_018333815.1 Sulfuritalea sp.
AGGTCATGGTTTACGTGCATGACCAGCCGGCGCTGTTCGCCCGCATCTGCGGCTTTTTCGCCCGCCTCGGCTACTCGATCGTCGCTGCGCGCATCCACACCTGTCGCCACGGTTACGCGCTCGACAGCTTCGTCCTGCTCGACCCGGAAAACCAGCTGCCCTACCGCGACATGCTCAGCCTCATCGAGCACGACCTGGCCGACAACCTCAATCGCTTGCCGCCGCTCGCGCCGCCGCCGCAAGGCCGGCTGTCGCGTCAGGCCAGGCACGTGGCGCTGACGCCGGAAGTCTCGATCCGCACCGACGAGAGCGGCAAGCAGCACATCCTCTCGCTCACCGCCGCCGACCGTCCCGGCCTGCTCTACGCCATCGCGCTGGTGCTGGCGCGGCATGGGGTGTCGCTCTCCAGCGCCAGGATCATGACGCTCGGCGAGCGCGTCGAGGACACCTTCCTGATCAGCGGGGCGGCTCTGGGCAAGACCGCCACGCTGGTGCACCTCGAAGAGGAATTGCTCGAAATCCTCAGGCTCTAGAAAGTCGGCGCCGGCCAGACGGCAGGCTCAGACTTCCGTCTCGCACAGGTGCTCGATCACCCGGCGCACCCGGCCCATCGCCTCGTGCAGCACGCCCTCGAGGCGGTCGAAATGGATCGCACTGGCCGAATCGCCCCGCCCGGCCGCCCAGTTGGCCACCGCGCAGATCGCCGCATAGGGTATTGCCAGCTCGCGCGCCAGCCCGGCTTCGGGCATGCCGGTCATGCCGACGATGTCGGCGCCATCGCGCGCCAGCCGCTCGATCTCGGCCGCCGTCTCCAGACGCGGTCCCTGCGTCGCGGCATACACGGCCGAGCCGGACACCCTTAAGCCCGCCGCCTCGGCGGCGCACAGCAGGCGCTCGCGCAGCGCCCGATCATAGGGTTCGGTGAAGTCCGCATGCACCACCGGCGCCTCGCCACCGTCGAAGAAGGTCTGCGGCCGGCCCCAGGTGGTGTCGATGATCTGGTGCGGCACGACCAGCGCGCCGGGGCCGAGGTCCGCACGGATGCCGCCGACCGAGGCCGCCGAGATGATGCCCTCGGCGCCCGCCGCCTTGACCAGCGCCCACAGGTTGGCGCGGTAATTGACCCGGTGCGGCGGGATGGTGTGACCATGGCCGTGGCGCGCCAGAAACACAACTTCCTGCGCGCCGATGCGACCAAAGGTGAGCGTCCCCGAGGGCTCGCCGTAGGGCGTGCGCACAACCTCGCGCCGCACCGCCGCGAGGCTCGCCAGCTGCGTGAGTCCGCTGCCGCCGATGACTGCCAACATTCTGATCTCCTTTGAAAATCCGGCCATCGGCCCTGCTAGAATGCGCGCCCCTTCCACAGGCCGCGCCAGTCGCGCTTTCCCTCGATGTCCCGTTCCCTGCGCAATATCGCCATTATCGCCCACGTCGACCATGGCAAAACCACCCTCGTCGATCAACTCCTGCGCCAGTCCGGCACCTTCCGCGAAAACCAGCAGATTGCCGAGCGGGTCATGGACTCGAACGATCTGGAAAAGGAACGCGGCATCACCATCCTGGCCAAGAACTGCGCGATCGATTTCGAAGGCACCCATATCAACATCGTCGACACCCCGGGCCACGCCGACTTCGGCGGCGAGGTCGAACGCGTGCTGTCGATGGTCGACGGCGTGCTGCTGCTGGTCGATGCCGTCGAAGGGCCGATGCCGCAGACGCGCTTCGTCACCAAGAAGGCGCTGGCGCTCGGCCTCAAGCCGATCGTCGTGATCAACAAGATCGACCGGCCGGGCGCGCGCCCCGACTGGGTGATCGACCATACCTTCGACCTGTTCGACAAGCTCGGCGCGACCGACGAGCAGCTCGACTTTCCGGTCGTCTATGCCTCGGCCCTCAACGGCTACGCGATGATGGCCTCGCACACCCCGGGCGCCGACATGCACCCGCTCTACCAGGCGATCCTGCGCCACGTGCCGCCGCCCGACGTCGACTCCGAAGCGCCGCTGCAGCTGCAGATCTGCTCGCTCGACTACAACCCCTACGTCGGCCGGATCGGCATCGGCCGCATCAAGAAGGGTCATATCAAGCCCGGCCAGCAGGTCGCCGTGATGTACGGCGAAGAAGCGCGCGGCGCCGCCAAGGTCGGCCAGGTGCTGACTTTCCAGGGCCTCGAACGCCAGTCCGCCACGGCTGCCGAAGCCGGCGACATCGTGCTCGTCACCGGCATCGAGCAGGTCGGCATCGGCGTCACGCTCTGCGCCGTCGACAACCCGGTCGGCCTGCCGCCGATCATGGTCGACGAACCGACGCTGACCATGAACTTCCAGGTCAACACCTCGCCGCTCGCCGGCAAGGAAGGCAAGTTCGTCACCAGCCGCCAGCTCCGCGAGCGCCTGGCGCGGGAACTGCTCTCCAACGTCGCCCTGCGCGTGCTGGACACGCCGAACGCCGATGTCTTCGAGGTCTCCGGCCGCGGCGAACTGCACCTGACCATCCTGCTCGAAAACATGCGCCGCGAAGGCTACGAACTCGCCGTTTCGCGGCCGCGCGTCGTGCTGCGCGAAGTCAACGGGGAAAAGCAGGAACCCTACGAAATGCTCACGGTGGATGTCGAGGAAGGCCACCAGGGCGGCGTCATGGAGGAACTTGGCCGCCGCAAGGGCGAGTTGCAGGACATGCAGCCGGATGGCAAGGGTCGCGTCCGCCTCGAGTACCGCATCCCGGCGCGCGGCCTGATCGGCTTCCAGGGCGAGTTCCTCACGCTGACGCGCGGCACCGGTCTCGCCAGCCACGTCTTCGACGAATACGGCCCGTGGGCCGGCACGATGAGCGACCGCCGCAACGGCGTGCTGGTCTCGGCCGAGGATGGCGCCGCGGTCGCCTACGCGCTCTGGAAGCTGCAGGAGCGCGGCCGCATGTTCGTCAGCCCCGGCGAGGCGCTCTACGAAGGCATCATCATCGGCATCCACAGCCGCGAAAACGACCTGGCGGTCAATCCGATCAAGGGCAAGCAGCTCACCAACGTGCGCGCCTCGGGCACCGACGAGGCCGTGCGCCTGATCCCGCCGATCCGGCTGACCCTCGAATCCGCCGTCGAATTCATTGCCGACGACGAACTGGTCGAAATCACGCCCAAGTCGATCCGCCTGCGGAAACGCTTCCTGAAGGCGCACGAAAGGAAGCGTGCCGGCCGTGAAGAATCCGCTGAATAAGCCTCCTCCAGCGCTGGATTTGGCGGGTTGCCGTCGCGGCGGCGATTCTGTCGCTGGTCGGCCTGCTAACCAGCCCGGCGGTCATGCCGCTGATGTGCAAGATTTACGGTTGAAACTTTTGTGGTGTTTCGCTAATCTTACCGCTTGGTTAACCCACAACCGAAAGGGAATCGTCAATGCAACCGTTCCAGATCGCCCAACAGACCGCCACGCCTGAGTTCGCCCTGCGCCAGAACCGCGTCCTGCGCAACACCTACGCCCTGCTCGCCTTGTCGATGGCGCCGACCCTGCTCGGCGCCCTGGTCGGCATCCAGCTGAACTTCTCCTTCATGGCCGGCAGCCCGGTGCTGGCCTTCGTGCTGTTCCTCGGCGTCGCCTGGGGCTTCATGTGGGGCATCGAAAAGACCAAGAACAGCGGCATGGGTGTCGTCCTGCTGCTGGCCTTCACCTTCTTCATGGGCCTGATGCTGTCGCGCATCCTGCAGGTGGCGCTGGGCTTTTCCAACGGCGCCAGCATCATCGCCATGGCCGCCGGCGGCACGGGCGCAATCTTTTTCGTGCTGGCCGGCATCGCCTCGACCACCAAGCGCAACTTTTCCGGCCTCGGCAAGTTCCTCTTTGCCGGCGCGATCCTGATCCTGCTCGCCGCGCTGGCCAACGCCTTCTTCCAGATTCCCGCCCTGGCGCTGACCATTTCGGCGCTGGTGGTGGCGATCTTCTCCGCCTTCATCCTCTACGACATCAACCGCATCGTCCGGGGCGGCGAAGACAACTACATCACGGCGACCCTCGGCGTGTATCTGAGCGTCTACAACGTGTTCGTCGGCCTGGTGCATCTGCTGCTCGTCTTCACCGGGCAGCGCGAATGATGAACCCCGGCGCCGGTCCGTTGGCGCCGCCGCGCTGAACCTGACGGCGGCCTGCGGGCCGCCCCGTTTTGCGCTCCGGGATGAACCCCGCCACCCTAGGCACCGATTTTTCCGCCGAGTGGAAGCTCGTTTATGCCGCCTGGGTGATCGCCGCCGGCGCCACCCTGGGCGCCATCTTTTTCGGCGAGGTGATGCACGTCCCGCCCTGCCTGCTCTGCTGGTACCAGCGCATCTGCATGTTTCCGCTCGCGCTGCTGCTGCCTCTCGGCCTGGCCCCCTACGATCCGCGCATCATCCGCTATGCCCTGCCCCTGGCGACGATCGGTCTGGGCATCGCCGTCTTCCACCAGCTGCTGATCGCCGGCTGGGTTCCCCGCGAGTTCGAGCCCTGTACGCGCGGCGTGCCCTGTTCGCAGACGGTATTCACCCTTTATGACGTCCTGACCATCCCCTGGCTGTCGATCACCGCCTTCTCGGCCATCGTCGTCCTGCTGCTGCTGGCGCGTGCGCGGGGTGCGCGATGAACCAGAAAACCGTGCTGCGCGCCACCGCCGCGCTGCTGCTGGCTCTGTTCGCCGTCGCCGTGCTGTTCCACCAGCGCGACCGGGCCGCGGCGAACCTGCGGCTCGCGACGCAACACGGGATCCATCTGATCCAGCCGCATTCTCCCCGCCTCGGCCCGGATGACGCGCCGGTGGTGATCGTCGAGTTTTTCGATCCCGCCTGCGTCACCTGCCAGGCCTTTCACGAACCCATGAAAGAACTGCTGGCGCAGCACCCCGGCAAGCTGCAGCTGGTGCTGCGTTACGCCCCTTTCCAGGTCGGCGCGGAGCACATCGTCGCCCTGCTCGAAGCCGCCCGCCTGCAGGACAAATTCTGGCCGGCGCTCGACATCCTGATGGAGACCCAGGACGCGTGGAAGCCCCGGCATGAAGCCGATTTCGAACTGGCCTGGCAGCAGCTGGGCGGGCTGGGACTGGACCTCGACCGCCTGCGCCGCGACATGAACGACGCCGAGATCACCCGCCGCATCAACCAGGATCTCGAGGACGCCGCTCGCCTGGAAGTCGACTCGACGCCAACCTTTTATGTCAATGGCCGGCCCCTGCCGGGATTCGGCTTCAACGTGCTGAAGCGGGCGGTCGAGGCTGCCCTCCGGCAGGGAGGAGGCTAGCGCTCAAACAGCGCGATCGACTCGACGTGCGAAGTGTGCGGGAACATGTTGGCGATGCCTGCCGAGACCAGCCGATAGCCCTTTTCATGCACCAGCACGGCCGCATCGCGCGCCAGCGTCGCCGGATTGCATGAGACATAGGCGATGCGCGTCGGCGCATTTTCATCGAGCGCCTTGACGAGTTCCACGGCGCCTTCGCGCGGCGGATCGATCAGCATCTTGGCGAACCGCCCCCATCCCGCCAGCTGTTCCGGCGTCACCGCGAAGAGGTTGGCGACATGGTAATCGATGCGCTCGCCGAGGCCATTGAAGACCGCGTTCTCGCACGCCCGCGCCACGAGGGCGGCACTGCCCTCGACGCCGACGACACGCGCCCCCAGGCGCGCGAGCGGCAGCGTGAAATTGCCCAGCCCGCAGAACATGTCGGCGACGCTTTCGCCGGCCTGGACGTCCAGCAGCCCAAGCGCACGGCGCACCAGCACGCGGTTGACGTCGTGGTTTACCTGGGTGAAGTCGGTCGGCCGGAAGCGCAGCGTCACGTCGTAATCGGGCAGGCGATAGAACGGCGGCGGCGCCGCCGGCGGATGGAAGGGCGCCGCGGTATCCGGCCCGCCGGGCTGCAGCCAGAGTGCCACACCCTCCGCATCGGCAAAGGCGCGCAACTTCGTTGCGTCGTCCGCGGTCAGCGGTTCGAGGATGCGCAGCACCAGCACGGTCGGGCCGTCGCCCGCCGCGACCTCGATCTGCGGCAGGCGGTCGGCGATCGACAGCGCACCGACGAGGGCGCGCAGCTGCGGCAGCAGGGCGGAAATCGGCGCCGGCAGGACGGCGCAAGAGGTCATGTCGGCGACATAGCTGCTGCGCTTCTCGTGGAAGCCGACCAGCACGCCGCCCTTCTTCACCACCTTGCGTACGGTCAGCCGCGCGCGGCGGCGGTAGCCCCAGGCGGGACCGACGATCGGCGGCAGGATCGACTCCGGCCGCAGGCGCGCGATGTGCCAGAAGGCATCCTCCAGCACGCGCTGCTTCGCGGCGGCCTGCGCCAGCGGCTCGAGATGCTGCATGCTGCAGCCGCCGCAGACGCCGAAATGCGGACAGGCCGGCGTCACGCGCTGGGAGGATGTCTTGAGAATCTCGTCGGCGTGCGCGTTCTCGAAGGTCGGCTTGCGGCGGAAGCTGGTGTAGCTCACGCGCTCGCCCGGCAGCGCGCCCTCGATGAAAATGGCCTTGCCGTCGATATGCGCGACGCCGCGGCCTTCATGGTCCAGCGATTCGATCAGCGCGATGTTCATATTGCTCGCCACGCGAAGCCGTCCGTCTGGGTCGCCACGCCGATCCAGTCGGCGGAACAGCCGAGCGCCTGCGCGAGCGCATCACGGGCGAGATCGGGCGTATTGTTCTCTTCCGAGAGATGCGCCGCAATGACGTGCCGCAGTTGCCCGCCGCCGATCGCCCTCAGCAAGCCCCCCGCAGCCGCGTTGTCGAGATGGCCGAACTCGCCGGCGATGCGCCGCTTGAGCGGAGGCGGATAGCGGCCCTCGGCGAGCATGCCGGCATCATGGTTGCACTCGAGCACCAGCGCCGCGCAGTCCTTGAGCATCGCGACGATATGCGGCGTGATCGCGCCCGCATCGGTCAGCACGCCGAGCCGTGCCGCCCCGTCGGAAAACACGAACTGGGTCGGTTCGCGCGCATCGTGCGGCACGGGGAAGGGATGAATCTCGAGGTCTCCGAGCGCGAAGCTCGTATGACTGTCGAAACGGCACAGCGGAATATCGGCAAGCGCAGGCGCGGCCGCCGCGGTGCCGTGGCTGGCGTGCACGGCCCAGCCGTGGCGCA
>JAGXSN010000050.1 GCA_018333815.1 Sulfuritalea sp.
CCCCCCCGTCGTTTGATCTGCATCAATGACTATCATTCTCATTTTCATGATAGGATGCGCGTCGACCATTGATTCCCGCTTCCCCGGCCAGCCAGCCCGACGCCAGCCATGCCGATCATGACAGAAAGGTTCGACATGACGCGCAGGACAACCCCGCCGCTGGCGTTCGCCCTCCTCTTCGCCCACTCCGCCGTCCATGGGGAGGCGACGCCGCTTGCCACGATCACCGTCACCGCCAAGGGCTATGCGGCCGAGGAACTCGAAACGCCCGTCGCCACGACCGTGCTCGACCGCGCCGAACTCCTGCGCAAGAATGCCCAGAACGTCGGCGAGGCGCTGCGCGGCGAGCCGGGACTGGCCGTTGCCAGCGACGGCGCGCAGGGCCAGAACCCGGTGATCCGCGGCCTCAGGCGGGAAAGCGTGGTGCTGCTGGTCGATGGCATGCGCTTGAATTCTGCCCAGCCGCAAGGCGCGATCGCTTCCTTCATGACGCTGGGGCTGGCCGAGCGGCTGGAAGTCGTCAAGGGCCCGGCCTCGGTGCTCTATGGCACCGGCGCCCTGGGCGGCGCGATCAACGTGCTGCTGCCGCAGGCGAAATTCGAGCCGGGCGCCGGCCTCGATGCGACCGCCAGCTACGACAGCGCCAGCAGCGGCGTGCGCGGCGCCGGCATTGCCAACTTCTCGCGGGGCGACCATGCGCTGATGGCTGGCGCCTCGGCGGCGCGCCTCGGCGACTACCGGGCGCCGGCCGGCAAGGTCGACCTGACCGGCTACGACAGCGATGCGCTGATCGGCCAGTATCGCTTCCGCATCGATGCCGCGCAGCAGTTGCGCGTGTCGCTGCAGCGCCAGACCGACAAGGATGTCTGGTATCCGGGGTCGAAGCGGCCGCACCCCGCCCAGCCGTTGGTGGTCGGCAACACCATCGTCCGCTCGCCGGAGCAGGAGCGCACGCTGGCCGAGCTCGGCTACGGCCGCAAAGGCTCGGGCGCTGCGCCGCTCAATCTGGACGTGCGCGTCTGGCGCCAGGAGGTCGAGCGCAACATCTGGTCGTATAGCGATCTGCAGCGCGCCGACAAGGCCCGCACGAAGGTCGAATTCGCCACCGACGGCATCGACGCGCGCGCCGACTGGCTCGCCCACCCGCGGCATCTCCTGTCCTTCGGCGTCAATGCCTGGCACATGGAGGCCTCGCCGGAGCGCCATCTCGCCAATCCGCCGCCCGGTTCGCCGTTGGTGCGCAACGTGCCCTTCACGAACGGCCGGATTTCGGCCCTGGGCTATTACCTCCAGGACGACATGCGGTTCGGCAAGCTGAACGTGCTCGCCGGCCTGCGCCACGACACGGTGAAGGGTAATGCCGATTCGATCAACAACGGCGCGGTGACGGCCGGGCTCGAACGCGAGGACAGCGCCACCTCCGGCAGCCTCGGCCTGATCTACGCAGCCGCCCCGCTGCTGCGTCCTTTCGTCAACCTGTCGCGCGGCTTCCGCGCCGGCGAGATGCGCGAGCGCTTCGAGGCGTCGCCGCGCGGCGACGGCTATCACTATCTCGGCAATCCCCAGATCCGGCCCGAGACCGCCACGCAGTTCGAGCTGGGCATCAAGGGCGCGAACGCCGACTTCAACTACTCCGCCTCCGTCTATCGCAACCGCATCAGCGACTACATCACCGGCCGGCCGACCGGCGCCACCATCGGCGGCCTGCCGGTGAAACAGACGGTCAATCTCGGCGAGGTCACGATCAGCGGGGCCGAGGCCAGCGCGCGCTGGCAGTTCAGCCGCGACCAGTGGCTCTCCGCCGGTTATTCCCGCCTGCGCGGCGAGAACAAGGATTTGAACGAGCCGCTGTTCCAGATGCCGGCGGATGAACTTTCCCTTGGCTGGGAAGGCAAAGTCGGCGCTGGCTGGACGGCGGATGCCACCGTGCGCCTCGTCCGCCGGCAGGATCGCGTCGCCACCGCCTTCGCGCGCGGCACCGAGAATGCCACGTCGGGCTTCGGCACGCTCGACCTCGGCGCAACCTGGGCCTATGCGAGGAACCAGTCGCTGCGCCTCGCGCTGAAGAACGTCGGCGACAAGGCCTACCACGAACATCTGGCCGAAGGCGTGTCGGGGCAGGAAATCAAGGCGCCGGGCCGCAGCCTGCAACTCGTGTGGCGGGGCAGGTTCTGATGGGACGCTTCCTGGGGACCGCCTGCTGCCTGTTCGCCGCCCTTTTCGCCGCTGCGGCCCAGGCGCAGGATCAGGCTCGGGCCAAGCTGCCGAAACTGGTGCTGGCCGGCCCCTACGCGGCCGTGTCCTACCCGCTGATCCACCTGGTCGAGAGCGGCGCGCTGAAGGACGTCGCCGAGGTCGTCGAATTCCGGCCGTGGAAAGACCCGGATCATCTGCGCGCGCTGGCGCTCGACAAATCGGCACCGGCGGACTTCGTCGCCATGCCGACCAACGTCGCCGCCAACCTGTACAACCGCGGCGTCAGGCTGCAACTGCTCAACGTCTCGACCTGGGGCGTACTGTGGCTGGTCTCGCGCGAGAACAAGCTCAAGACGCTGGCCGACTTCAAGGGCAAGGAAATCCTCATGCCCTTCCGCGCCGACATGCCCGACATCGTCTTCCATGCCCTGGCGGAAAGGCAGGGCCTCGACCCGAAACGCGACTTCCGGCTGCGTTACGTCGGTACGCCGCTGGACGCGATGCAGCTGCTGATCACGCGCCGGGGCGATCATGCCCTGCTGGCCGAGCCGGCGGTTTCCGTCGCGTTGAGAAGGACGAAATCCTTCCCGGTCAGCGTCGTCGCGCCCGAGCTGTTTCGCAGCGCAGACCTCCAGCAGGAATGGGGCCGCGTGATGCAGCGGCAGGCGCGCATCCCGCAGGCCGGCATCGTCGCGCTCGGCCGTGCCCTCGGCGACGCGGCGCTGATCGAAAAATTCCAGCAGGCCTATGCCGCCTCGCTGGCCTGGTGCGAGCAGCAGCCGGATGAGTGCGGCAAGCTGGTCGCCGGCCGGGTCGAGATGCTCACGCCCGAGGGCGTGGCCGATTCGGTGCGCGCCGACAACGCGGCCTTCGTGACGGCGCAAGACGCCCGCGCGGAACTGGAATTCTTTTTCGGCGTGCTGCATGCGCGCGAGCCGAACCTCGTCGGCGGCAAATTGCCCGACGCCGGGTTCTACTTGAAGTGAGCTTCCTGTATCGGTGGTTTGCCGGCATTCCCGCCTACCTGTGGAGCGGCTGGGGCGCGCTCGCCAGCCTCTTCCTGCTGGTCGCCGGCTGGGAGGCGGTCAGCCTCGCCTACGGGCCGCTGGTGCTGCCCGATCCGGCGGCCGCCTTCGACAGGCTGTTCGCGCTCATCGACAGCGGCGCGGCCGGGACGGAACTGGCCCTGACCGCGCGGCGCGCAATGACGGGGT
This sequence comes from Sulfuritalea sp., assembly GCA_018333815.1. Lineage (GTDB taxonomy): Bacteria > Pseudomonadota > Gammaproteobacteria > Burkholderiales > Rhodocyclaceae > Sulfuricystis. The sequence continues at coordinate 3,411 of JAGXSN010000050.1, forward strand.
TGGCGCTGGCCATCCTGGTCGGCAGCCTGCTGGGCCTGCTGGCCGGACTGTCGCTGACGGCCTCGATGCTCGCGCGCCCCATCGTCACGGTGTTGCTCGGCACCCCGCCGATCGCCTGGCTGGTGCTGGCGATGCTCTGGTTCGGGGCCAGCGACGGCACGCCGATCTTCACCGTGTTCGTGGCCTGCCTGCCGGTCATCTTCATCGGCGCGCTCGCCGGCACGCGCACCCTCGACCACCACCTGAAGGACGTGGCGACCGTCTTCCGCCTGCCCTGGCGCATGAAGCTCGTCGATCTGTATCTGCCGCACGTCGTCTCCTACCTGTTTCCGGCCTGGATCAACGCGCTGGGCAATGCCTGGCGGGTGGTGGTGATGGCCGAGCTGCTCTCGTCGGCCGACGGCGTCGGGGCGTCCCTGGCCGTGGCCCGCAGCCAGCTCGACATGGACGCCGCGCTGGCCTGGATCGCCGCCGTGGTGCTGACGCTGCTGGCGGTGGAATACCTGCTGCTCGAACCGATCAAGCGCGAGGTCGAGCGCTGGAGGCCGGTCGAGCATGTCTGAATTGCGGCTGACCGGCCTTGCCCACGCCTATGCGCTCAAGACGGTGCTCGAAGACATCGACCTCGTCCTGCCGGCCGGGCGCATTCTCGCTCTGGTCGGCCCGTCCGGTTGCGGCAAGACCACCTTGCTGCATCTGGCCGCCGGCCTGCTGACCGTGCAGACGGGCGAGCTGCGCAACGGCTTCGGTCGTCCGGCCGCGATCTTCCAGCAACCGCGCCTGCTGCCCTGGAAGACGACGCGCGACAACATCGCCCTCGGCCTCAAGGCGGCGGGCCTGCCGCGCGCGGCGTACCGGCGACGGGCGGACGCGATCGGCCGCGCGGTCGGTCTCGACGGCGATGCGCTCGACCAGTTTCCCCACCAGCTCTCCGGCGGCATGCAAAGCCGCGCGGCGCTGGCCCGCGCCCTGGTGCTGGAGCCCGACCTGCTGCTGATGGACGAGCCATTTTCTGCGCTCGACATCGGCCTCAAGGCGCAGCTCTACCGCCTGTTGCTCGACCACCAGGCGGCACGCGGCGTGGCGGTGCTGATGATCACCCACGATCTGATGGAAGCGGTCCGGCTCGCCGACAGCCTCCTCGTCATGGCGCCCGATCCGGGCCGCATCGTGCATCGCTTCGACCTGGGCACGCCGGCGGCGGCGCGCGACGACGATTTCGTGCACCGGACCACGGCCGAATTCCTGCGCCATGGCGACGTGCGCGCCAGCTTCGGTCTCGCTCCGCGGGTCTCCCCTGCCGCGACGGCGTGTCCGAGGGAGATCGGGACAAAAGTCGGCGCTGGCGGGACGGCGCAGGTCTTGCCGATGCCCGCCGGGCGCAAAGGGCTGGCGTGCTGAGGGCGCGCCTGAGCGGCGTGAGCGGCCTGCGGCATCCGCTGTGGATGTGCGGGCTGCGTCCCTTCTTCCTGTTCGCCGCGCTGTCCGCCGTGCTGCTGATGCTGCCATGGCTGGGCTTTCTCGGCCACGGCCTGCCGCTGCCGGCCGTGCCGGGCGGCCCCTTCGTCTGGCACGGCCACGAACTGCTGTTCGGCTTTGCGCTGGCGGCGATGGCCGGCTTCTTGCTCACCGTGGTGCCCGAATTCGCCGGCGGGGATGAATTCACCCCGACCCAGGTGCGGCGCCTTGCCGCGCTCTGGCTGCTCGGCCGAGTGGCGTTCTGGTCGTCGGGGGTGCTGGGCGCCGGCGCGCTCGCGGTCTCGGCGACCGCGCATCTGGCCCTGCTGGGCGGCCTGGCCTGGCTCGCCGCGCCCCGGCTGTGGCGCGATCCACGGCGCAAGCACCTCGCCTTCCTCTGGGCCCTGGCCGGCCTGGCCGTCTGCATCGCGGGCTTTTATGCCGACGCCCTGCAGGGCGGGCATCCGGCGCGCTGGCTGTATGCCGCACTCGGCGTGTTCATGATGCTGATCGTCGTCGCGCTCTCGCGGGTCTCGATGCGGATCATGAACCACGCCATCGAGGAGGCGGGCATCGTCGGCGTGGAGTATCGCGCCCGCCCGGTGCGGCGCAACCTGGCGATCTTCTGCATCGGCTTCTTCACGCTCGCGGAATTCTTCCTTCCGGGCACGCGACTGTCCGGCTGGCTGGCGCTGGCCGCCGCCGCCGCGCTGTTCAATCTGATGAACGACTGGCACATCGGCCGCGTGCTGTTCCGTCGCCGGCCGCTGATGCTCTACGGCGTCTATGTCTTCATGGCGACCGGCTACGCGACGATGGGACTCGCGCTGGTCTTCGAGACGGGGGCCGCCGGCGCCGGTCGCCATCTGCTCGCCGTCGGCGCCCTGGGCCTGGCGATCTACGCCGTGATGAGCATCGCCGGTCGCGCCCACTGCGGCCAGCCGTTCGAGACGCGCCTGTGGATGCCGCTGGGCGCAGCGCTGCTGGCCGGCGCGGCCCTGGTGCGAGCCCTGACGGCCTGGCCGGGGGCCGACATTCTGACTCTGTGGCTCGTCGCCGGCCTGTTGTGGGTCGCGGCTTACGGCCTGTTCGCCTGGCATATGGCGCCGCTGTTCCTCGCCGCGCGCACCGACGGGCTGCACGGCTGCAAGGGAACGGCGATCCCCTGAACCCTGGGCAAGGCGTCGCATTGTCGGAATTCACCTTTTTTGGTATCGTTCAGAACGCATGTGTAGCCAATTGGAGCTGGTATGACCAACACCCTGACCGCCGCGACCCTCAAACGGCGTGGCATGGCAGCCATCGAGGAGGGGTTGCGGCATGGCCCCGTTCACATCCTCAAGCGCAGCAAGCCGGCCGCCGTGGTGCTGTCGGCCGAGGAGTACCGGCGCCTGTCTGGCGGACAGCCCGCCAACGCATCGGGCCTGACGGCCATGCAGTGGCTGCTGAACCTGCCCGCCACGGGCAGTCGCAGCCAGCAGGACATCGACAGCGCTCTGGCCAACGACCGAAGCTGGTGATCGGGCGAGCGCATGTGGGCCTTCTTCGACACCAGCGCACTGATCTATCTGATCGAGGGGCGCGAGCCGCTCGCCACGGCCGTGCGGGATCGCCTCGCGGGCTTGGTGGCTCGGCACGATGGCGTGGGTGTGGCGCTCAGCCGCTTGACATGGTTGGAGGCTCGGGTCGGGCCCATGAAGGCCAATGACGCCGGCACCTTGCAGCGCTATGACGACTTCTTCGCCCGCCCTGACTTGCGCTGGGTGGAAATGACCCGCGATGTGGTGGAACTGGCTGCCGCAGTGCGTGTGCGTCATAGCCTGCGGACACCCGATGCGCTGCAAGCCGCGTGTTGTCTGCAGTTGGGTGCAAAGCACTGGCTGCTGACGGGCGATGCCGCGTTTGAGCGCGTGGAGGGGCTGAACGTGGTGCTGTTGCGCACCCCCCAGGCACCACCATGACCGAACCGACCAAGCACCTGCCGGACCCGAGCCCACTGCGCCACCACTTCCGTGAGCTCGCCCCGGCGCACCAGCCGCACCGGCAGCACCTGGGGCAGGGTCTCGGCGAAACGCCGCCATTGCTTGAGGCTGCAGCTGCCGCCCACGGGCAGAGCGGACCCCGGCAAGCCGGGCTTGCCCTGTGCGAGCCCAAGCGCCCCGTCTTCAAGCGGTTGCGGCGTCCCGTTCGCGGTGCTACAGTCCCCGCTCGAGCATCATTCCGTTAGCCAGCCTGCCGCGCGCTTCTGCGCGGCCCGCGAGCCAGGGAGTTCAGAGCGGATTCGCCGTGGCCCACCAGACGACTGATTCCTTTCCGTCCCCCCGTTCAACCGTCCCCGATCCGTGGGACGTCGTCGCCGCGTGCGCGCCCCATTTGTGCATCGCCCATCAAAGCGCCGGACGGGTGCGCCTCAGGCTCCTCGCTCCCGGCATCGACGCCGCCGCCGTGCGCCGCGCGGACCTGGAGCGGCTGCATGCCGCGTTCCGGGCGATGCCGGGGGTGCGCGAACTGCGGATCAACCCGCTGGCGCGCTCCTGCCTCATCGCCTACGACCGCGAGCTGATCCCCGACACCGCCTGGCCCGACCTGTTCGCCCAACGCCGCACGCCGGCGGCCCTGGCCCTCCTGGGCCTGCTGCACACGGCCGCGCGCGCTTGCGGACTTTCCCCCACACCGAAAGGAGATGTGTCATGACCCCCTTCCTGCCCTTCCTCGCCGGCCTGGCCGCCGGCGCTGCCGTCGTCGCCGCCTTGCGCAACGAGCGCGCCAGAACGGCGCTCGACTCCGCCGGCGGCCATGCCCGCAAGGCCGCCGGCGAGGCGGAAAGCGCCGTGCGAGCCGCTGCCCGGTCCGGCCTTTCCCTCCTCCGCGGCACGCCACCGGAGCCGCCGTCTGCGGCAGACCCGGCCGCCCAGCCCCCGCCCGCCGAAAAACCGGCCCGGCCGACACGCTCGAGGAAAGCGCAGGCCGCCCCCGCGCCGGACGCGCCCAAACCCCGTGCCCGCCGTATGAAGAAAGCCGGGGCCGAATCGTGACTAACCCGGCCTCAGGCACGCTGCCCAGACACTTTCTGCGCGGCGTGGTTGCCACCGGCCTCCTGGCCGCCTTGCAGGACAGGCGACGCGGCGCCGATCTGCTGCGTTCCGCCCTGCTCGGCGGAACGGCGCTGTCGGCAGCGGTGGGGGTCGAGAATCTGGTCTTTGACAAGGAGAGAAAATTGGGCAAGAAAAAGAAGGGCTTGAAGAAGGGTGGGCTGGCGGGGCTGGATCGCGCGCAGATCGAGGCCCTCCTCGCGCAACGGGAACCGACCGGGCTCGCCGCGCTGACCGGCAGCCAGCAGTTCCTGCTGGGCGCCCTGATCGGCGCGGGTGCGGCCTATGTGCTCGCCGACGAGGCGCTGCGCGCGAAGCTGATCCGGGGCGGGCTGGAGCTCTATACGGGCGTGCTCGGCGGCATCGAGGAAATGAAGGAGCAGGTAGCCGACATTCAGGCTGAGATGGCCGGCGGGATATCCGTCACGGGCGGGCGCGACGCCGGCTAAGCCTACATCGCTTCATGAGTCGTTTCGCCGAGTTGTCGGTCGTTCATCGCCTGCCGCAGCGGGTTCGCTTCCGCTATCGACTGGGCGCCGGCTCGGCGCCCGATGCGCGCAACCTCGCCCGCACGGTCGAGAATCTGCACGGCGTGCGGGCGGCGCGCGTCAACGTGCGGGCGTGCGCGCTGGTGGTGGATTTCGATCCGGAGGAAACCCATGCCGAGAGACTCGCCGCAGCGATCCTCGCCCTGCCGGCGACGTCGCCTGTAACGCCCGAGCGCGACGACGACGCCAAGGCGCTGGCCACGGTAGCGGCCAGCGGCGCCTTGCTGCTGGGCAGCAACGGGCTGCCTGCGGGCCTGCGCCTGCCCGCCACGCTCGCCGCCTCGCTGCCGCTCTATCGCGCGGCCCTGCGCGACCTGTTCGCGCAGGGCATCAACTCGCATGTGCTCGAAGCCCTGGCGGTGGGCATCTCCACCGGCAGCCGCGATTACGTGGCGGCCAACACCACGGTGTTCATGCTGGCCCTGGGCGAATATCTGGAAAACTCGATCGCGCGGCGCTCCGACGACCTGCTGAAGGACCTGCTGCGTCCCGACACCGGCCTGGTCTGGGTCGAGCGTGAGGGCGTCGAAGCGCAGGTCGAGGCGAAGCAGGTCTGCGTCGGCGACACGGTGATCGTCGGCGCCGGGGCGACGATTCCGGTGGATGGCACGGTGCTCGGCGGCGAGGCGCTGGTCAACGAAGCCGCGATGACCGGCGAAAGCGCGCCGGTGACCCGCGCGCGCGGCGACGCGGCGCTCTCCGGCACGGTGATCGAGGAAGGCCGGCTGCGCATCTACGCCGAACACGTGGGGCGCAAGACGGCGGCGGCGCGCATCGCCGATTACGTCGAGCGCTCGCTCACCGCGAAAAGCCGGGCGCAGCTCAACGCGTCAAAGCTCGCGGATCGGCTCGTGCCCGGCGTGCTGGGCCTGGCCGGCGCGGCGTGGCTCTTTGCCGGCGACTGGCGCCGCGCGGCCGCCGTCTTGCAGGCCGACTATTCCTGCGCGCTCAAGCTCGCCACCCCGGTGGCCTTCAAGTCCTCGCTCTTCGCGGCCGGGCGTCTCGGCATCCTCGTCAAGGGCGCCGACGTGCTGGAGCGGCTGGCCGAGGCGGATACCTTCGTCTTCGACAAGACCGGGACGCTCACCACCGGCCGTCTCGCGGTGACCGACTCGGTCGCCTTCGATCGGCACTACTCTCCCGAGGATCTCATCGATCTGGCCGCCTCGGTCGAAGAGCACTATTTCCACCCGCTGGCGCTGGCGGTCGTCGAAGCGGCGCGCCGGCATCAGGGTCGCCATTTCGATCACAAGGAAGTCGAGTTCATCGCCGCCCACGGCGTGGCCAGCCTCATCGAAGGCCGGCGGATCGTCGTCGGCTCGCGGCATTTCGTCGTCGAGGACGAGGGCGTGCCGCTATCGGCCGCCCAGCAAAGGCGCGTCGACCGGCTGTTCCGGGCCGGCAAGACCCTGCTCTACATCGGCTTCGGCGGGCGGTTGATCGGCGTCATCGCCCTTAAGGACCGGGTGCGCGAGGGCAGCGCGGCCACCGTCGCCCGCCTGCGCGCGCTGGGCGCCCGGCGCATCCTCATGCTCACCGGCGACCACCGCGACCGCGCCGCCGAACTCGCGCAGCAGCTCGGCCTCGACGGTTTCCACGCCGAGCTGCTGCCCGAGCAGAAGGCGCAGATCGTCGCGCGCCTGAAGGCCGAGGGCGCCCAGATCGCCTTCGTCGGCGACGGCATCAACGACGCGCCGGCGCTGGCCGGCGCCCAGGTCGGGATCGCCATGGCGCACGGCGCGGACATCGCGCGACTCAGTTCCGATATCGCCCTGCTGGAAGACGACATCGAGCGCGTGGCCGACGCCAAACAGATCGCCAACGCGACCCTGACCCTGATCGACCGGAATTTCAAGTTGACCGTGGGTCTCAATACGGCGATTCTCGCCGCCGCCACGGCGGGCCTGCTCGCACCGGTGTCGGCCTCGCTGCTGCACAACGGCGCGACGATCGGGATTCTGCTGGGCGCCCTGCGCGGCGGGCGGCGCGCGCTCCCGGACCGATGACTACCTGACGAGGTGACGGCGGTGCACCCAAAGATGCACCGCGAGCGCATGCAGGAACAGCACGCCGGTCAGCCAGTGCCAGCGCTTGTTGCCGAGAGCGGCCAGCGAGAGTGACGCCGCAAGGCCGACCAGCATAGCGCGCTTGGCCCAGCGATTGGCGCGCACGCGCGGCGTGCCGCCGTGACCGCGGGGTCGGGTCGCCGTCGGGTCGGCGCCGACTTTCGCGGCATGCCCGGCCAGGGCCCTTTCCCCTGCCGCGACCAGGCGCGCTTCGATGCGCGCGGGTGTCAGCCGTGTCGCATCGTAGCGCACCAGCAGGCTGCCGGTGCGCGGATTGACCTCCACGCCCTGCACGGCATCCCAGCGTTCGACCCGCCGGCACAGAAGAGGAAGCAGGCCGGCAGCGCGCGGCACGGCGAGGCGCAGACGGAGGCGACCGGGAATGGATGAAGCGACGCGGATCATGTGACGACCTTTGGATGTGACGAGATTGATGATAGCAAAAATCGCTTGACAGAATAAATGAGAACTATTATCGTTATCAAAGCTGCAACGCCGTTTTGCCTTCGCCCTTTTTCTCACCCACTTTCTCGCTGGAGCGATCATGACCATCCATCTCGATGTTGTAACCCCCGCGGACCAGCCGCCCGCGCGCCTGGTGGCCGGCGCGCTCGCCCACCTGGCGCGCCACATGGAAACCGGCTGCACCCGCTCGGCCTATCTGGCGGCGATGCTGCTCGAGAAGATCGCCAACGACCCCGAGGCCGACGATCATCTGCGCCGCCACGCCCGCGAGCTGGCGGACATCATCGAGCTGACGGACCTCCTCGAACGCGAGGACAAGCCGGCTGCCGCAGCGAGGGGAGCGCCGGCGGCGCAGCCCTCGCCTGCCCGGCTGAACGGAATTTTCATGGGCACGTTCTGATCCGCAGCCGCCATGACGAACGCACTGACCGGGATGATCCAGGCGGCCTTCGGCGGCGAGGCCGACCCTGCGCAGCATGTCGAAACGCCCAGGCGCAGGAAGGTCTGGCAGATGCCCGCGCGCTGGCACTGCCCGCTGATCGGCACCTGCCTGCCGGTGGCCGAGATGCGCAAGCTCGCCGCGCGCGCCGGTTTCGACGAGCGCGCGATGAACGACTACACGCTCCATGTCGCCGTCGTGAGCAACTGCGACAGCCGCAGCCAGATCGCCGAGACGCTGCAAAAATTCTTCGAGAAGCGTTATGCCGCCGCGGTTCAGCGCTTCGGCCGGCTGAAGGACGAAACGGCGGTGCTCGAACTCTGGCGCAATGCGATGCTGTCCGGCGACGACCTCGTCGGCGCGCTGTGGGCGGCATGGAGTCATGGCGCCCTCACCGAAGAAGGCGGAGCGAAAATCTATGGCGACATCCACATGCTTTCGCATCAGGTCGGCGCCTCGGCGCGGGCCGACCTGCGCCGCCTGGAACAACTGAAACAGGAAAACCACCATCTGCGCAACGAGGTTGCCGCGTTCAAGATGGGCCTGGCCGTCGCCCAGCGCGAAAAAGACCGGGCAATCGCCGATCTGCAGCGGCGCCTGGGGTTGGCCGAGCAGCAGGCCGCACTGCTGGAACGGCGCGAGATCGAACTGGCCGGGGCGCGCGCGGCGGCGCGCGGCTACGACGATCTGCGCGCGCGGGCCGACGCCATGTGCCAGCGCATCGAGACGCTCGAGGAGCGCAACGCGACGAACGCGCGCCGCGCCAACGGGCTCGAGCTGCGGCTCGCGGACGCCCGCAAGGA
>JAGXSN010000051.1 GCA_018333815.1 Sulfuritalea sp.
CCTGCGGCTCGAAACCGCCGGTATCGACGACCAGGAAAGGTCGCTGGCCGAGCCGGCCGCGGCCGTAGTGACGGTCGCGCGTCAGGCCGGGCTGGTCGGCGACCAGCGCGGCGCGCGACTTGGTCAGCCGGTTGAACAGCGTCGACTTGCCGACGTTGGACCGGCCGACCAGGGCAAGCGTCGGCAGCATCTACCGGGCTTGCAGGGCGAACACGCCGCCGTTGCGGGTCTGCACCACCAGACCGTCCTCCATGCCGTGCAGGCGCCTCAGGGGGGCGACGACGGGAGATCCGTCGGTGGCGGCGCGCGCCACGAAAGCGCCGTCGTCCTCGGCAAGAAGGTGCACATGACCTTCGGCGTCGGCGACCGCCAGGCGCCGGCCGACGGCGAGCGGCCGCCCGACGCCGCGCAGAGCCAGCCGGTCCTGCTTCCAGAGGCTGGCGCCGGAATTGCGGTCGAAAGCCAGCAGGATGCCTCGGTCATCGGTGACGAAGACCGCGCGGTTGCCGATCTCGAGCCCGGCGACCGACGAGACGTCGCGCGCCCAGCGCTGACGGCCGTTGTCCGTGTCGAAACAGGCGACCCGGCCCCGGTAGGCGACGGCGCAGACAACGCCGCCTTCCACCACCGGGTCGCTCGCCACGTCGGCCAGACGCTCGATCTCGGTCGTACCGCGCGGCAGGGTGACCGTCGCTTCCCACAGGGCCGCGCCGTTGTTGCGCGCCAAGGCCACCAGCCTGCCGCCCGGGAAGCCGGCGTAGATGACTCTTTCGGTCAGGACGACGCCCGTGCTGGACCGCAGGGTCAGCGTCGGCGTGCTGCGCTGATGGACCCAGCGCCGCTTGCCGTCGGCCGCCTCGAAGCCGAAGATGCGCGCATCGCCGCCCCTGACCACGACGAGATCCGCGCTGACCGCAGGCGCGGCGAGAATCTCGGAACCGGCGCGCGCCTGCCAGGCCGGCCGGCCGTCCTCGGCATGGAAGGCGAGCACCTCGCCCTCGGGTGTGCCCACGACCACGAGCTTGCCATGCGCGCCCACGCCGCCGGAAAGCGTCTTCCCCGCATTGATGCGCCAGACCGGGCGCCCGTGGTCGAAGCGCGCCAGCGCGCCGTCGCGCGCTGCGACGAAGACCTGCGCTCCGACGATTGCCGGCGAAAACGCATAATCGCCGGCCGCACCGATGCCGGCCTGCCACAGTCGCGCGAGCTCGGCGCGCGGCTGGAATGTCGGCAGGGGCGCCGGTTTGGCCTTCGCGGTCGTCTTGCCGAAGGGATTGAGCGCGTCCAGGGTGTTGCCCAGGGTCGAACAGCCCGTCAGGATCAGGCCGGCGCCCGCCAGCAGGATCGCGCAGGATAGCCGGCGCAGCCTCACGACCGCGCTCCGGCGGCGTCGCGTTTCGCCTGCAGGATCTCGAGGTAGGGCCCCGGCGGCAGTCCCTCGGCCTGGCGGCTCGCCTCCAGCGCCTTGATGGCCTCGTCGTAGGCCGCGCGCGCTTCGTCGCCCTTGCCCTGGGCGGCGAGGATGTCGCCGCGCAACTCCTGGTAACGGGCGGCAAAAGTCGGCGCCGGCGGGACGGCGAGCAGCTTGAGCGCCTCGTCATAACTCTTTTCATCGACCAGCACCAGGGCCTGGCGCAAGCGCGCGAGGTCGCGCGTGCCGGCATCCTTGGCGTGCCGCGCCGCCCAGCCGAACTGGGCCGCCGCCGACTTGGGATCGCCGGACTCGAGCAGCACCCTGCCGGACAGCAGCGCTGCCATCGCGGCGTGACCGGTGGCCGGGAACCTGTCGATCAATTCGCCCGCCAGCAGGCGCACGCGCTTCGTGTCCTGCTGCTCCAGCGCCTGCTGCAGATGACTGTAGAGCTGGGAAGCCTGGCCGGTCTGGCTGCGCTGCCACCACTGCCAGGCCTGCCATCCGACAACCGCGACGGCCAGGGCGGCAACCGCCGCCGTCACCAGGGTGCCGTGCATCTTCCACCAGGTCTTCAGTTCCTCGATCTTTTCCTGTTCTTCCAGGTCATAGGTCGCCATGTCTCATTCCTCGTCAAGATTCTCGCCATACAACCATTCGCCCACCACGCCGGGAAGCTCGCCCAGCGGCACGCGCCACTGCTCGGCCTCCACCCGCAGCGGCTTGATCGTCACCGCGTTCTGCGCCGCCTCCTCCGCGCCGACCACCAGCGCGAGCTGCGCGCCCGACGCGTCGGCCCGCTTGAACTGCGCTTTGAAGCTGCCGCCGCCCATGTGGGTGAGCACGGTGCAGCCCATGTCGCGCAGAGCCTCGGCCGCGCGAAAGGCCAGCCGCTGCGCCGCCTCCCCCGTATGCACCACATAGACCTCGGGGGCGGGCGTTCCGGGAACGCCGTTGCGCGCCTCGACGAGCGCCATCAGGCGCTCGATGCCCATGGCAAAACCGCAGGCCGGGGCCGGCTTGCCGCCCAGCTGCGCGACCAGCCCGTCGTAGCGCCCGCCGGCGCACACCGTGCCTTGGGCGCCCAGGGCGTCGGTCACCCACTCGAACACGGTAAGGTTGTAATAGTCGAGCCCGCGCACCAGACGCGGATTGATGCGGCAGGGAATTCCCGCGTCCCTGAGCAACTGCTGCACGCCCTCGAAATGTCCGAGGGAGGCCTCCCCGAGGTAGTCGATGAGCCGGGGGGCGGCCGCCACGATGTCCTGCAGGGCTGGATTCTTCGTATCGAGAATGCGCAGGGGATTGGCGTGAAGACGCCGCCGGCCATCCTCGTCGAGCCGGTCGATGTGTTTTTCCAGATGGGCGATCAGGTCGGTGCGATGCCGGGCGCGCTCCTCGGGCTGGCCCAGCGAGTTGATCTCGAGCGCGAGCCCGGCCAGGCCCAGGTCGTCCCACAGCCGCGCGCACATGAGGATCTGCTCGGCGTCGATGTCCGGCCCGGACAGGCCCAGGGCCTCCACCCCGACCTGATGGAACTGGCGATAGCGCCCCTTCTGCGGTCGCTCGTGGCGGAACATCGGGCCCAGATACCACAGGCGCTTGGGGCCGTCGTATAGGAGATTGTGCTGCAACACGGCGCGCACGCAGGACGCGGTGCCCTCGGGCCGCAGCGTGAGCGCCTCGCCGTTGAGCCGGTCTTCGAAGGAATACATCTCCTTCTCGACGATATCGGTCACCGCGCCGATGGCGCGCGCGAACAGCGGCGTGGGCTCGACGATGGGCATGCGGATGGGCCGGTAGCCGTAGGACGCGAGCCAGTCGCGGACGAGGGCCTCGAAAGCCTCCCAGCGCTCGGCCGCGTCGGGCAGGA
>JAGXSN010000052.1 GCA_018333815.1 Sulfuritalea sp.
CCGCATGCTGCGCGTCGGCGAGAATAGCGGCGCGCTCGACGCCGCGCTCAACAACGTCAGCTATTTTTACAACCGCGACGTGCGCGAATCGATCGCCCGCGTGCAGTCGATGGTCGAGCCGGCCATGACCCTGATCGTCGGCCTCATTCTCGGCTGGGTGATGCTCTCGGTGCTGGGGCCGATTTACGACACGATTTCCCGACTGAAAATCTGATCTCCATGCCGCAGCGGCGCGTTCTTCTCCTCGACAATTCCCGCCTGACCGCTTACCGGATGCAAGGCGGCGAAGCGCTGAACGAAGGCAGCTTCGCCCCCGACGCAAAAGGGCTGGCCACGTTCGGCGACTATCTGCAGGCGCACCGGCGCAGCCTGTTCCTGGTTCTGGCCGAGGTTGCCGAGGAAAGCTTTCAGACCGAGGACATTCCTCACAGTTCGGGCAAGGATCGCCGTGCGATCGTCGGGCGCAAGCTCGCCCAGCATTTCTATGGCACGCCCTACGCGCTCGCGCAGTCCCAGGGACGGCTCAAAACCGGGCGGCGCGACGAGCGACTGCTGCTGATGGCGCTGACCCAGCCGCTTCATCTGGAGCCATGGCGGAAGGTCTTGCAGCAGCGCGAGGCGATCGTTACCGGCATCTACTCTCTCCCGCAGATATTGCAGAATCTTCTCCCCCCCGCACAAACCGTCGGGCGGTGGCTGCTGCTCACCCTGACCCATGCCGGCCTGCGCCAGTCTTTTTTCGATGGCGCCCAGTTGCGTTTCTCGCGCCTGACTCCCCTGATCAACGCCGGCGCGGAAACCGTGGCGATTGCCGCCGCCGGGGAGGCGGCCAGGATGCACCACTACCTGGCCAGCCAGCGTTTGATCGATCACGACAAGCCCCTGACCACGCGGGTGCTGGCGCATCCGGCCGAAACCGCCGCGCTGCGCGCCCACTGTCTCGGCAACGCCAGCCTGGATTTCCAGATCGTCGACCTGATCGAGGCGGCGCGCCGCCTCGGGCTGCGCGCCGCGCCAGCGAGTTCGCGGGCGGACGAGTTGTTCTGTCATCTGCTGGTAAAAAAAACGCCGTCGACCCACTTCGCCCCGGCTGACGGAAACGGCTATTACCGGCTGTGGCAGACGCGTTTCGGCTTGCGGGTGACCGCAGGTCTTGCGTTCGCGAGCGCCGCATTGTTTGCCGTTCACCAGGGTTACGACGCCCTGCAACTGCGTGAGCGGGCGGAAACGGCCCGCCTGCAGGCGCATCTGAACCAGGTCCACTACGCTGCGAGAATGGAGCATCTGCCGAAAATCCCCATCAGCGCGGGAGACCTGCGCAGCCTGATCGAGCGTTACGAAAACCTTGCCCTGCGCACGCAGGGGCCGGCCCCGCTGCTGGGGTATCTCAGCCGCTCGCTCGACGCCTTTCCGGCCCTGACGATCGACCGGATCGAGTGGTCGATTGCCGAACGGATCGACACGGCGCCCCGTGGCAGCGGAACGGTCCAGGGGGCGGCCTTTCCCGCGCGCGGCCCCTACGCGCAGGCCTCGGTCAGCGCGCGCCTGCCGATCGGCATGGCGGGCGATCAGCGTGGCCAGCTGGCCCTGGTCGCCGATTTCATCCGGCATCTGGGCACCGCGCCGGACGTGCTCGTTGCCGTGGTGCAGCCGCCCGTCGACACCCAGTCCGGGAAAGTCCTGAAGAGCAGCGACGACCGCATTGCTGCCGAGGCGCCCCGGTTCGTCTTTCTCGTGGTGCGCAAACTATGAGCGGCAACGGCAAGCCTTCCGCCATCTTCAGCGCATACGCCCTCGCCGGCAGCATTACGCTCTTGCTGCTGGCCCTGCTGCTTGCGACGGGCCTGGTTTTTGCCGCGCTGCATTATCGCAATCAGATCGAACGGGAACACCAGGCGGCGCAAGCCCAACTGGCCGAGAGCAGTGCGCGACTCGCGCGCGTTCGGGAAGACGAACGGGAGATTCGCGCCAAGATCGACCGCTACGGTGAAATCATCGCGCGCGGTCACACCGAGCCGGAACACCGGCTCGAGTGGGTCGAAACCTTGCGCGGCATCCGGGAGCAGCGTCGCCTGATCAGCATGGAATATGAAATCGCGCCGCAGCGGCCGCTCGATCCGAAAACCGTCGTCACCGGCGGCTACAGCTTCCTGACCAGCACCATGAAGCTGGACATGCTGCTGTTGCACGAAAATGACCTGCTCGGCCTGCTCGCCGACCTGTCGGCGCAGGTCGATGCGCTGGTCAGCGTGCGGCAATGTACGCTGGAACGGCTCAATGGCGCGCCGCAAGCCCATCCGGCGGCGTTGCTCCGCGCCCGGTGCGAAATCGACTGGATCACGCTGCAGGAAAAACCATGACCTCCTTCCGCATCGCATCGGCCCTGGTGGTCGGCGGCCTGCTCCTGCAAGGCGGTCTTTGTCGCGCCGAACCCGCCGCCGGCGAGACGACACTCGGCCGCCTGTTCCTGACCCCGGAAATGCGCAACGCACTCGAGCGCCAGCGCCAGCTCAACATCCAGCAGGCGCGCCGCTTCGAAGGAGAAACCGTGCGTCTCGACGGCGTCGTCGTGCGCTCAGCGGGAAAATCGACCGTCTGGATCAACAGCCGGCCGCAATACGAAAACTCGTCCGCTGCCGACCTGGCGACCGCGCCTTCCCGCCGCCATCCGGGGCGGGTGGGCGTAACGACCGGGACCGAACCCGCCGTCGACCTAAGAGTGGGCGTGACCCTCGACCAAACCACCGGCGCGCAAAGCGGCGGGTTGGCCGGCGGCGAAATCCGGGTTCGGCCCGCCCGCTAGAGTCGGCGATGGCGGGACGGCATCTGCGACGATCCCGACACGGGGCGGCCTTGCTGCTTTTCCTCGTCATATTGGTCGGCGGAACCCTCGGTGTTGTTGTCGGCTCGCTCAGCCCGGCCCTTCTCGATGCCTGGCGGGCGCGCCAGACCCATCTGGCCCTGGCCGAAGCCAGAACCGCATTGCTCTGGTATGCGGCGAATTTCCGCGAGCAGCAAAACCGGATCCAGGTTCAGGCCGGCAATCCTCCGCCCAATTTCGTTCCGGGCTATCTGCCGCTGCCCGATCTCGGCACGGGCAACAACACCAACATCGGCTGCCCCTGGGAAGGCTGCGACGCCAACCTGTCCGGCGCCGCGCTGAACAAGACCGTCATCGGCCGCCTGCCCTGGTTCGTTCTCGGCACCGGTCCCTTGCGCGACGGGAACGGCGAATGTCTCTGGTATGCCGTGTCGGGCGGCCATCAGAGGGTCGACAAGGCGGTGCCGATGAACTGGGACACCCTCGGCCAGATCGATATCGTCACCACCAGCGAAACCGATCCGGCCAAGCTCAGGATTCTGCTGGCCAGCCCGCACGAGCGTCCGACCGCCATCATCTTTTCCCCGGGGCCGCCGCTCGGCGGCCAGAACCGGGCCGACCTCGGCGGCAACGACGTGCGCGTCTGCGGCGGCAATTACGACCCGGCGAACTATCTGGAACCGAGCCTGGTCACCGCCTTGCTCGACAGCGCGAACAACCCGACCGGGGCCAGCGCGTATTACGCCGGCCATGTCTCGACCGATACCGCGACGACACGGCTCGCCATCGCGGCCCAGGGCAAAATTCATCGCGACGGCATAGCACTGAAGCAGGCTTGTCCGACCCCCGGCGCAGCCTGCGCCCTCGTCGCCAACGACCTCGGCTTGCCGCTCGCGCCGGACACTCTGTTCGGTGCGATCCGCAAGAATGCGCTTTTCCGGCAGGATATCAACTCCCTGCTCGACCGCGTCGTCGGCTGCCTGCGCGACGAAATTGCCGCCGGCGGCGGACCGAGCGGATACAACCGGATCGCCGGCGCCATCAATCACGCCTGCTATGGCCAGGCCGTGCCGCCGATCAACTACTACCCGCACTATCAGGAGTTGCTGTTCGTCGCGCGCGCCGCGGCGATCGTCAATGGAATCGGCGCCTGCAACGGCGCGCTGCTGTTCGCCAGCCAGCGCGGGGCAGGCCAGGTGCGCGAGACGCCTGCCGACAGGAACAACTGGGCGAACTATCTCGAGGACGTCAATTTCACCAACTTCGCCCCGGCCGGCGCCCAGTTTTCCGGCCCCGAACTGTTCGAGCGCGCCTCGCCCGAGCAGCCCGTCGAGCGCGACATCGTGCGCTGCATTCCGGACACGCCCAGCTTCGTCGCCGTCGGCCCTGCGGTCGCCGGACTGGGGCCGCTTGCCGCCTATTTGCCCGGGTCACGCACCCTCACCCTCGGCCAGCCCGTGGCGGCAACGCTTCCCGCATCCGCCGCAGGCTCCCTGTTCGGCTGCGCCTGGATGCCGGAAACCCGTCCCATGGGCGCCGGCCTGCGCAGCTATTTCATGTTCCGCATCAACGACGCCGGTTTCAGTCCTGCGCCCGCCGAGGGAATCGCCTTCGCCATCGTCGATGGCGACAACAACGGGGCCGATGCCTGCGGCGCCGCCGGTCAGCATCTGGGCTATTCCGGCAACAACGCCTTGACGCCCTTCATCGCCCCGCCCAAGATCGCCTTCGAGATCGACCCGCGCCGCAATGCCGACTTCAACCCCAATCTACCGAACACGCTTTTCAACGGCCGCAACGATCCGCCGACGATCGCCACGACCTATCGCGGCGGCCATGTCGCCATCGTCTACTGGGGCGGCGACGCGCCGATCCCGACCACCGCCACACCGCCCTGCGCCGCCCCGCGCTTCGAAAGCGGCGGCTTTTGCCATCTGCCGCAGGAAGAAGACGACAACGTCCATGGTCCGAGGGGCAATGTGCGTCCGGACTATCCCGTGCCACCGGCCAATCCGTCGGTTCCCGGCCTGCCGCTCAGCGTGCCGCCGGATGCTCCGGCGGGCGTGTACAAGCTCGACCCGCAGCGCAGCCGGGTTCCCGTCCATCGGAACTTTCACGTCCGGCTCGAACTGACGCGCGCCCGCGCCGATACTGTTGTGACGACCGCCCGCGTGGCCACCACCGGCGCCATCGTCACCACCGCACCGGGAAACGCCATCGACGGCGTGATCCTGTTCCCCAACGACCGCGTCCTGGTGAAGGATCAGGTCATTGCCTCTGAAAACGGCATCTATGTCTGGAACGGAGCGACCCGCCCGCTGTCCCGCGCCGAGGATGCCGACTCCTCCCAGGAGTTGAGCGGCAGCGTGGTCGAGGTGACGCAAGGGACGGCAAACGCCCGCTCGCTGTGGCGGCAAACCGCCCCGGCGCCGACTCCAGGCGCCGACGCGATCCAGTGGAACAACCTGCGCGTCAAGGTCGCGATCCCGTCGAGCAACATCAACCTCGACGCGCCCGGGGCGCAAGTCGATGGCATCCTCATGAAGCCGGGCGATCGCGTGCTCGTGCTGAATCTGGGCATTTACCTCTGGAACGGCGCGACCGCAGCGATGACGGTTGCCCCCGACAATTTCACCGGCGCGGTGGTGCAGGTGCAGCAGGGTGGCGCAGCATCCGGTCTGTGGCGCTTCGACGGCAGCGATTGGTCGCGCCAATCCGCGCGCGTCGCGACGCAGAGCGACCTCGCCATTGCCGCGCCCGCCAACCCCGTCGATGGCGTCACGCTGGCGAGTGGCGACCTCGTACTGGTCAAGGCGCAGAAACTGGCCGGCGAAAACGGCCTCTATGTCTGGCATGGCGAGGGAATCCCGATGACATCACACCCCTGGCCCGCAGGAGGCCTGCTGCAGGTTCTGCAAGGGACGGACGCGGGGCGTGCCTTCCGCCAGACCGGCCCGGCGACATGGTCCGCCATCGACGGCTCGCCCCGGTATACCCTGGAAATCTGGATTCTTCCCGACAGCGTCACGACGGCGAACCAGATCGCCGCCATGCAGGACACGACCCGCCCGATGAGCTTTCTGGCAGACGGCTTCATCCCGCATCTGCGCGACGCGCCGATAATCCCTTATCCTTTCCGCAATGTCCGGCTCGGCTTCACCGTCGGCCAGCGCCCTACGCCAACCGACCAGCATTTCACCGTCACCAACGCCTTCACCACATGGATTCCGTGATTCGCGCCATCCCGCCCGCGCCGACTTGCGTCCGCGGCTTCACCCTCACCGAAATGGCGGTGGCGCTCCTCATCGTCGCGCTTTTGATCGGCGGCATGTTGCTGCCGCTTTCGGCGCAGCGAGACATCCATGCGCAACAGGAAACCAGGAGAACCCTGGCGGAGGTCCGAGATGCCCTGGTCGGCTTCGCTGTCGTACATGGCCGGCTTCCGCGTCCCGCCGTCTCGGCGACGGATGGCAGCGAAAGGGGCCCCTGCGCCAACGACGCCGATTGCCACGGTTTCATCCCGTGGGCTG
>JAGXSN010000053.1 GCA_018333815.1 Sulfuritalea sp.
GCTGGCCGGCAACCGAAGTGTGGAAGGCCCGGAGGGTGCGCCGGGCCGCGCCGAGGTAACGCGCCTCGCCGAGAAGGTGGCCGAGTTGCTGCAGGGCGCGGGCCGCGACCCCGTTGCCGGAGGGCAGGGCATTGTCGTGGGCGCTCTTGGGCCGCTGGATCAGGGCCTCGTGGTCATGGGCGGTGAAGAAGAAGCCGCCCGCGTCCCCGTCCTCGAAGCGCTCCAGCAGCGCGTCGGCGAGCTGGCGCGCGCAGCGGAGGTCTTCCGGCTGCGGCTCGGCCCGCATCAGCTCGATCAGCGCGGCGAGCAGAAAGGCGTGATCGTCGAGATAGGCCGGCAGATGCGCCTGCCCATGCCGCGACGTGGCGAGCAGCCGCCCGTCGCGCCAGTGCGTCGCGCGCAGGAACCCGAATGCGCGGCGCGCCGCCTCGCGCCAGTCGGTACGGCCGAAAATGCGCGCGGCGCGCGCCAGTCCCTCGATCATCAGCGCGTTCCAGCTGGTCAGGATCTTGTCGTCGCAGCCCGGGCGCACGCGCCGTTCGCGCGCCGCGAACAGCTTGGCGCGGGTGGATTCGAGCAGTTCCGTCTCGCCGGGCGCCAGCGGCGCGACGACCCTCAGGTGCCAGTGGCTGCGCTCGAAATTGGGCGGCCGTTCCAGCCCCCAGTGCCGTCCCGCCAGCGCCGACTCCTGCGCGGTGAGCAGCAGGGCGACCTGGGCGCGGTCCCAGACGTAGAACCTGCCCTCCTCGCCTTCCGCATCGGCGTCCAGGGAGGAATGGAACGCTCCGTCCGGGCTGGTCATCTCGCGCAGCAGCCAGCCGACGATGCCCTCGGCCACCTGCTTGAAGTATGCGTCGCCGGTCAGCGCGAACGCATCCGCGTAGAGGCCGAGCAGCGGGCCGTTGTCGTAGAGCATCTTCTCGAAGTGCGGTATTTCCCAGCGCTCATCGACGCTGTAACGGTAAAACCCGCCACCGAGCTGGTCGTGGATGCCGCCTTGCGCCATGCAGCGCAGGGAAACCAGCGCGGCTTCGCGCGCGGCGGGATCGTCCGGCCGGTGCAGCAGGAAGGCGAGATCGGTCGGGTGGGGGAATTTCGGCGCGCCGCCGAAGCCCCCATTCGCCTCGTCGAAACCGTCGAGCAGCACGTCCCGCAGCGCGGCGACCGGCCGCAGATCCGGCGCCTGGTCGCCGCCGGGCGGACGCCGGTTGAGCGCCGCCAGCAGTTCGCGGTTCTGCGCGTCGATGTCGCCACGGCGGGTGCGCCAGAGCGCGCCGATGCGCTCGCACACTTCGATGAAGCCGGGCAGGCCGAAGCGGGCCTCCCTGGGGAAATAGGTGCCGCCATAGAACGGCGTGCCCGCCGGGGTGAGGAACAGGGTCAGCGGCCAGCCGCCGGCCCGTCCGGCCAGCAACTGGTGCGCCGACTGGTAGATCTGGTCAAGGTCGGGCCGCTCCTCGCGGTCGACCTTGACGTTCACGAACAGCCGGTTCATGACGGCGGCCGTCCCGGCATCCTCGAAGGATTCGTGCGCCATCACGTGGCACCAGTGGCAGGCCGAATAACCGATCGACAACAGGATCGGCCGGTCTTCGGCGCGCGCGCGCGCCAGCGCGACCTCGCCCCAGGGCAGCCAGTCGACCGGGTTGGCGGCGTGCTGCAGGAGATAGGGCGAGGTCTCGCCCGCGAGCCGGTTGCGGGGCAATTCGGCGGTGGCGCTCATGTCGGGTCTCCGTGGGGAAACCCCGACTATACCCGATTAAATTAATCGGGTATAGGAATCAGGGCATCAGCTCCTTGAGCAGGCTGTCCACATCCTTTTGCGACAGGCGCTGTTCCTCGGTCGAACCGCCGCCCTCGACGACGATGATCGCGCCGACCAGCGCCTTGGTCGCCTTGCGCAGGGCCTGGCCGGCCAGGTCCTGGAATTCCTGCGCGACGATGATGTTGGTGAGGTGACCGCCGATGCCATCCAGCTTTTCCTCGAGCTCCTTGCGGCTCCAGTCGCGGCCGAGCGAGGCGCGCGCCTCGCCGACGAGCTGCTTGGCCACTTCCGCCTCGAGCAGGGATTTGGTCGCCGCGTCGGCGGTCATGCGTTCGACATTGCCGAGGATGACCGAAACCTCTTTCGGATTGCCGGCGCTGCGGCGGGACAATCCCTTGGCCGCCAGGTTGAGCTCGCGCGCGAGTTGTTTGAGTTCGCTCAGCACCTCCCCGGTCGCCCGTTTTGCGGCGGCCGGCTTGCGCGCCGCGGCTTTTGCTGCGGTTGCCATCGTCCCTCCCCTTTTCCCCGTCATTTGAACAAGCCGCGCCACCAGCGCTTGCGCCCCTCGGGCAGCGCCGCCGCCGGGCCGAGATCCTCCGGCGCCACGCGGCTGAGAACCCAGCCCGGCAGCGGCGGCTTGTCCGAGCAGCCGCAGGATACGCCCAGATGGTTCGGATCGAAGATTTTCACGAAACCCGGCGCATCGAGCCGGTCGGCATAGACGATGCCGCAATAGTCGTGATGATGTTCGCGGCGCAAGAGCGCATCGAGCTGGGCAATGAACGCGCTCAGCGCCCGCGCGCTGGACGGGGCGGAGGGCGGCGGCTCGCCCACCGCGTAGATGAACCAGCCCGCGCCGCCGATGCGCGGCCAGAAGGCTTCGAGCTGCTGCCAAGACATCACCGCCCAGAGCCGGCCGCTGTAAAGTTTCTGGAATTCGCTCACGGCCGTTCCGGCAGCTTGCGCACCGCCCCGGTGTCGGCCGAGGTGGTCATCGCGGCATAGACCCTGAGCGCCAGCGACACCGGGCGTTCGCGCCGGACGGGTTGCCAGGCGGCTGCGCCTTTGGCCTCCATCGCCGCGCGCCGTGCCGCCAGCGCCGACTTTTCCACGTCGAGCCGAATCGAGCGGTTCGGAATGTCGATCTCGATCGGGTCGCCCTCCTCGACCAGCGCGATCGTCCCGCCGGCCGCCGCCTCGGGCGAGACATGGCCGATGGACAATCCCGAGGTGCCGCCCGAAAAGCGCCCGTCGGTGAGCAAGGCGCAGGCCTTGCCCAGCCCCATCGACTTGAGATACGAGGTGGGATAGAGCATCTCCTGCATGCCGGGGCCGCCCTTGGGGCCCTCGTAGCGAATCACCACCACGTCGCCTTGCCGCACCTTGCCGGCCAGGATGGCCTCGACCGCCTCCTCCTGGCTTTCGAAGACGCGCGCCGGGCCGCGGAACACGCGCAGGGTGGAGGTGGGCACGCTGGTGGTGTAGCGCAGCGCCTCGGTCTCGAACATGCTCTCGTCAATGCCGGCGGTCTTGACGATGCAACCCTTCTCGGCGAGATTGCCGAACAGCACGGCCAGGCCGCCGTCGCGCGAATAAGCGTGCTCGATGGCGCGAACGCAGCCGTTTTGCCGGTCCAGATCGAGCGCCGGATAGCGACGGCTCTGCGAGAAGGCCACCTGGGTGGGGACGCCGCCGGGCGCAGCGCGGAAGAATTCATGCACCCGCTGGTCCGCATTGCGCCGTACGTCGCAACAGTCGATCTGCTCGCCCATGCTGGGATAAAGCACGGTGGGGCAGTCGCGGTGGATGAGCCCGCCGCGGTCGAGCTCGCCCAGGATGGCTGCGATGCCGCCGGCGCGATGCACGTCCTCCATGTGGTATTGCTGCGTCGCCGGCGCCACCTTGCACAGGTTGGGCACCCGGCGCGACAGGCGGTCGATGTCGGCCATGGTGAAATTCACCTCGGCCTCCTGCGCGGCGGCCAGCAGATGCAAGACCGTGTTGGTCGAGCCGCCCATGGCGACGTCGAGCGCGATGGCGTTCTCGAAGGCGGCGAAGGTGGCGATCGAACGCGGCAGGACGCGGGCATCGTCCTGCCCGTACCAGCGCCGGCACAGCTCGACGATGAGCGAGCCGGCCTTGACGAAGAGTTTTTCCCGGTCGGCATGAGTGGCCAGCAGGGAGCCGTTGCCCGGCAGCGACAGGCCGAGCGCCTCGGTCAGGCAGTTCATCGAGTTGGCGGTGAACATGCCGGAGCAGGAGCCGCAGGTCGGGCAGGCCGAGCGCTCCATCGCATTCACCTCGGCGTCGCTGTTGGCCGGGTTGGCCGCCTCGACCATCGCATCGACGAGATCGACCTTGCGGTGGACGCCCTGCCACTTCACCTTGCCGGCCTCCATCGGCCCGCCCGAGACGAAGACGGCGGGGAGGTTCAGGCGCAAGGCGGCCATGAGCATGCCCGGCGTGATCTTGTCGCAGTTGGAGATGCACACCAGCGCGTCGGCGCAGTGCGCATTGACCATGTATTCGACGCTGTCGGCGATCAGCTCGCGGCTGGGCAGCGAATAGAGCATGCCGCCGTGGCCCATGGCGATGCCGTCATCCACCGCGATGGTGTTGAATTCCTTGGCCACACCGCCGGCTTCCTCGATGCGGCGCGCCACGAGCTGGCCCATGTCCTTCAGATGCACGTGGCCCGGCACGAACTGGGTGAAGGAGTTGACCACCGCGACGATGGGCTTGCCGAAATCGGCGTCGGTCATGCCGGTGGCGCGCCACAGGGCACGCGCGCCGGCCATGTGGCGGCCGTGGGTCGAGGTGCGGGAACGGTAGGCGGGCATGCGGGTCTCCTGCGGGCGATCGCGCCGGTATGCGACGTAGAATGGCACTTTTGCGACGATTCTAGCCCAGCCCGGCTGCCCGCTCCATGCTGACCCACCCCCAATTCGACCCCGTGGCCGTGAGCCTCGGCCCGCTGGCCATCCACTGGTACGGGCTGATGTATCTGCTCGGCTTCCTGGCCTTCCTGTGGCTCGGCCGGCGCCGTGCCGCGACCCAGCCCTGGCACGGCCTGACGCCCCGCCATGTCGATGACCTGCTGTTCCTCGGCGTGCTCGGCGTGGTGATCGGCGGGCGCCTGGGCCAGGTGCTGTTCTACGACCCGGCCCACTACCTCGCACAGCCGCTGGAAATCCTGGCGGTGTGGAAGGGCGGCATGAGCTTTCATGGCGGCTTCATCGGCGTGCTGGTCGGAATGGTCCTGTATGCCCGCAGGCAGGGTCTGTCGTTCTGGCAGGTCACCGATTTCATCGCCCCGCTGGCCCCGATCGGTCTGGCGCTGGGGCGCATCGGCAATTTCATCAACGGCGAGCTGTGGGGCCGTGCCGCCAGCGCCGACCTCCCGTGGGCAATGGTTTTTCCGCAGGTCGATGCGCTGCCGCGCCATCCTTCCCAGCTGTATCAGGCGGCCGGGGAGGGTCTGCTGCTGTTTGCGCTGCTATGGTGGTTCTCGTCGCGCCGGCGGCCGCGCATGCAGATTTCGGCGCTGTTCCTCGTGGGCTACGGTGCGCTGCGCTGGGGCGCGGAATATTTCCGCGAGCCCGACGCCGGCATCCTGGGCCTGTCCTATGTGGTCAGCATGGGACAATGGTTGTCGCTGCCGATGATCGTCGCCGGCATCTTCCTGTTCATCCGGGGGCGGAAAGCATGACCAGACCGTTCAGAGTGCTGGGCATCCAGCAGATCGCGATCGGCGCACTATCGAAGGACAGGCTGCGGGCGCTGTGGGTGGACCAGCTCGGGCTCGAGGTGACCGGTCATTTCGTTTCCGCGCGCGAGAACGTCGACGAGGACATCTGCGCGCTGGGGCGCGGCCCCTGCCGCGTCGAGGTCGACCTGATGCAGCCGCTCGATCCGGACCGGAAGCCGGCGGTGCAGGCCATCCCGCTCAACCACGTCGGCCTGTGGGTCGATGATCTGCAACAAGCGGTCGAATGGCTCGCCGCCCGGGGCGTGCGCTTCGCGCCGGGCGGGATTCGCAGGGGCGCCGCCGGCCATGACATCTGCTTCATCCATCCGCGGGCCAGCGCCGAATTTCCGCTTGGCGGCGAAGGCGTGCTGATCGAACTGGTGCAGGCGCCGCCGGAGGTCATCGCGGCGCTGGGGTGAGCGCCGGCGCGGGGTGTCCGCGCCGGCTGCCGGTCACTTGAAATCGGCGCCCGACTGATTGGCCATGTGGATGATGGCGCGCACCAGTTCCTCGTCGGTGGCATTGGAGCCGCCGCGCGGAGGCATGGCGCCCTTGCCCGTGATCGCGGTCTGGGTCAGACCCTCCAGCCCGAGCCGGAGCAGCGGCGCCCAGGCGGCCCGGTCGCCGGTCTTGGGCGCGCCGGCCACCCCTGCCGTGTGACAGGCGCCGCACACCGCCTTGTAGAGCTCCTCGCCGCTGCGGCTGCCGACGGCCGGACCGGCCGCCGCGGGCGGGGCCAGCTTGACCTTGGCGACGGGCTGGATGCGCAGGTTGGCGGCCTCGTAATCCTCCAGTCCGGGGCGCTCGCCCATGGCCAGGGCCGCGGCAGGAATCAGCGCAAACGCGCCGGCGCGCGCCAGGAAGCGTATATGGCGTGGGTTCATTGCCTTATCCTTCTTCAATTTCAAACTCCGCCCATTCTAGTCGCATCCGGTGTCGATGAGCACCGCAACGACCTGCGCATCGATTTGGCGTTACACTTCGGCGCCCGATCATGCTGCGCCATCTGCTCGCCCCTTTCGCCCTCTGCCTGGCCGGCTTCGCCTACGCCGGCGAGGTCGTCGTCGCCGTCGCCGCGAATTTCGCCGCACCGATGAAACGGATCGTTGCCGAGTTCGAGCGGGAAACCGGCCACCAGGCCACGCTCGCCTTTGGCTCGACCGGCAAGTTCTACGCCCAGATCAAGAATGGCGCGCCCTTCCAGGTCTTCCTCGCCGCCGACGACATCACCCCGGCCCGGCTGGAAGCGGAAGGCGATGCGGTTGCCGGCACGCGCTTCACCTACGCCATCGGCAGGCTGGTGCTGTGGTCGGCCCGCCCCGGCTTCATCGATGACCGCGGCGAAGTGCTGAGAACCGGCGGGTTCAGGCGTCTCGCACTGGCCAACCCCCGGCTCGCACCCTATGGCGCGGCGGCCATCGAAACATTGACGGCCCTCAATCTGACCGAGACTCTGCGGCCGAAATTCGTCACCGCCGACAATATCGCCCAGGCGCACCAGTTCGTCGCTTCCGGCAACGCGGAACTCGGCTTCGTCGCCCTGGCGCAGGTCGGGCAGGATGGCCGCATCACGGCAGGATCGGGCTGGATCGTGCCGCCCCATCTCCACGCGCCGATCCGCCAGGATGCGGTGCTGCTGCCAGGCGGCAGGGACAATCCCGCCGCCGTGGCGCTGCTGGCCTATCTCAGGGGAGACAAGGCGAAAGCGGTGATCCGCAGTTTCGGCTACGATTTGTAGGTGAAGCCACCCCGAAAACCTCGCTTTGCCCGGTTCTGTGCAGCAAGGCTGCGTCCCGCCTCGCGGGACCGGCCTGCGGCCTTGTCCTTTCGGGTTTGCCGATGAGCGAAGGCGACCTCACCGCGGTCTGGCTGACCGTCAAGCTGGCTTCCCTCACCACCGTGTTGCTGCTGCTGATCTGCACGCCCCTGGCCTGGTGGCTGGCGCGCACGCGCTCGCGCTGGAAAGGGCCGATCGGCGCGATCGTCACGCTGCCGCTGGTGCTGCCGCCGGCGGTGCTCGGTTTCTATCTTCTGGTGCTGATGGGGCCGGAGGGGCCGGTGGGCCGGCTCACCCAGGCGCTCGGGCTCGGCCTGCTGCCCTTCACCTTCGCCGGCCTGGTCGTCGCCTCGATCATCTATTCCCTGCCTTTCGTCGCCCAGCCCCTGCAGCAGGCCTTCGAGGCGATCGGCGATCGGCCGCTCGAAGCGGCCGCGACGCTGCGCGCCGGGCCCTGGGACACGTTCTTCACGGTGGTGCTGCCGCTGGCGCGCCCCGGCTTCATCACCGCCAGCGTGCTCGGCTTCGCGCATACCGTCGGCGAGTTCGGCGTGATCCTGATGATCGGCGGCAACATCCCCGGTCAGACCCAGGTGCTCTCGATGGCGATCTACAACCATGTCGAGGCGATGGACTACGCGTCCGCCCACTGGCTTGCCGGCGGCATGCTGGCGTTTTCCTTCCTCGTCCTGCTGCTCGTCAACCACTTCAAGCCGGGAGGCCGGCCGGCGCGCCATGGATGAGATTCACGCCCGCTTCCGGCACGCCTATCCCGGTTTTACCCTCGCCGTCGACTTGACGCTGCCGGGGCGCGGCGTCACCGCGCTGTTCGGCCATTCCGGTTCGGGCAAGACCACGCTGTTGCGCTGCATCGCCGGCCTCGAACGGGCGCAGGGACGGCTGACGGTCAACGGCGAAACCTGGCAGGACGACGCAAGCTTCCTGCCGACCCATCGCCGAGCGCTCGGCTACGTGTTCCAGGAGGCCAGCCTGTTTTCCCATCTGACGGTGCGCGGCAATCTCGACTACGGCATGAAGCGCTGTCCCCGCCGTCCCGCCGCCGCCGAGTTCGAAAAAACCGTCGATCTGCTCGGCATCGGCGCCCTGCTCGAGCGCAAGCCGGAGCGACTCTCGGGCGGCGAGCGCCAGCGCGTCGCCATCGCGCGCGCCCTGCTCACCCTGCCGCGTCTGCTGCTGATGGACGAGCCGCTCGCCTCGCTCGATCCCGCGCGCAAGAACGAGATCATTCCCTACCTCGAGCGCCTGCATGGCGCGCTCGAGATCCCGGTGCTCTACGTCAGCCACGCGACGGACGAAGTCGCGCGGCTGGCCGACCACATCGTGGTGATGGCAGACGGTCGCGCCCTGGCGAGCGGCCCGCTCGGCGCGACGCTGGCCCGC
>JAGXSN010000054.1 GCA_018333815.1 Sulfuritalea sp.
CGCGCTGGCGCTGGTCACGCCGCGGCTCGGGCGCATCGAGGCCGACTTGCGGCTGTCGGCCGCCGGCGTGGCCATCGTGCTGAGCGCATCGAGCCCACCAAGCCTCGACGCCCTGCGCGCCGCCGCGCCGCACCTGGCCACCGCCCTCGCCGACGCCGGCGTGCCGCTGCGCGGATTCCGGCTGACCAGCGAAAATGAGCACCCTGCCGGGCAAGGATAGGCAGGGGCTGGCCGTCGCGCTCAAGTATGCGCCGGGCGACCAGGCGCCGCGCGTCGTGGCCAAGGGGCGCGGCCTGATCGCCGAGGAGATCATCGCGCGGGCGCGGGCGCACGGCGTGTATGTGCATGAATCGCCGGAACTGGTCACCCTGCTGTCGCAGATCGACCTCGACGAGCGCATCCCGCCGGCGCTCTACGTCGCCGTGGCCGAGCTGCTCGCCTGGCTCTATCGGGTCGAGCGGCAGGGCAGCGACGAAGCCGCCCCCCCGACTTTGTCGTTGCCGCCCTAGAATGCGGTCTTGCCGTCCGCGACCATGACCGACACGCCCGTCCCCGCCGAACCCCTGCCCGTCAGCGCGGGGAGCGAATACGACAAATACATGCTGCGCAGCGCTGCCGAGATGCGCATGGTGCTGCGTGGGCTGCTCGGCCGTCATGCGCAGATCACGGTCTTCTTCAACGACGGGCAGGACATGCTGCTCTCGATGCTGGTGGAGGTCGCGGATCGGCATCTGGTCTTCGATACCGGCGCGGACGAGGAAATCAACCGCCGGGCGACGACGGCAGAGCGGCATTACTGCGTCGCGCTGCTCGACAAGGTCCGCATCCAGTTCCTCCTCGGCGCGTTCGCGCGCATCGACCACGCCGGCCGGCCCGCCTTTCTCAGCGCCCTCCCGCAGGAAGTGCTGCGCCTGCAACGCCGCGAGTTCTACCGCCTGGCCGCGCCGATCGCCCGCCCGCTCAAGTGCCGCATGCCGCTGCCGCTGCCGGACGGCGGCACGCTGAGCCACGAAGCGACGGTGTTCGACATCAGCGGCGGCGGCATCGGCATCGCGCTGCCCCCCGCCGGCATCCCGTTCGCACCGGGGCAGGAAATCCCCGATTGCCGCATCGAGCTGCCCGAGGTCGGCATCGTCACCTGCACCCTCAGGGTGTGCAACGTCCATGAGCTCGCGCTGCGGGGCGGCCTGCGCGCGCAGCGCGCCGGCTGCGAGTTCGTCCGGCTGCCCGGGCCGATGGCGACGCTCGTACAGCGCTACATCATCAAGGTGGAACGCGAGCGCAAGGCGCGGGAAGCGGGACTCAATTAAGGCCGGCACACCACCGCAGGCACAAGCGCATTTCGGCCACCACCTTTTCCGGTAAGTCAGCCGTCAGGCTGCCGCTGTCGGCGACTTCAAGCAGGAGGGCAAGGGGTGCCATGAATTTGAGACTGCCTGAAATGCCGTCAAACCGGCATGTTCATCACGTCCTGGTAGGCCGTGACGAGCCGGTTGCGCACCTGCACCATCTGCTGGAAAGACAGGCTGGCCTTCTGCAGGTTGATCATCACGTCCTGCAAGTTGACGTTGCCGTCGCCGCCGACGAACTCCTGGGTGATCTGCTGCGCCTGGCGCTGCGCGGCATTCACCTGGTCGATCGCCGCCTTGAGCGCCTGGCCGAAATCGGCGCCGTCGGCCTCCGGCGCGGACGCCGCCCTGCCCTGCGCGACCGCGCTGGCGGCGCGCAGTTCGGAGAGCATCAGGTCGAGGCTGCGGGTGTCGATGGCCATGCGCCCTTTATAGCAAAGCCTGTGCCGGCCCGCCAGCCCTCAAGAAACACGAAGGGCCGCCCCGAGTGTTTCTGCCCCTTGAGGGGACCAGGCCGCAGGCCGCAGGACAGCCGAAGGCTGGTCCCGCGAAGCGGGATGCGGCTTTGTCGCACAGATCGCCGCGCAGCGGCGATTTCGGGGTGGGCTCAGTCATCTTTCAGATGGCCTGCTTCCCGATACTGCGCGAGCTTGTAGCGCAGGGCGCGTTCGGAAATGCCCAGCAGGGCGATCGCCCTCTTGCGCGAGCCGCCGACCCTGGCCAGCGTTTCGAGAATGTGCTGGCGCTCCAGCTCCTTCATGTTGGCCGGCCCCGCGGCCGCGACGATGGGTTGTCCCGCCGGCGCGGAAAAAGTTGCGGCCGCGGCGGCGCGCGGCGGCGGCTCCGCTTGCACCGGGGCGGCGGGCGAGAATGGCGCCGGGGCGGCCTCCGGCAACCCGCCGGGGGCGGGCAGCGACAGGTGCGCGGCTTCGATGACGTCGCCCGGAGCGAGGATCAACGCGCGCTGGAGCGCGTTTTCGAGCTCGCGCACGTTGCCCGGCCAGGCGTGGGCGGCAAGGATTGCCGCCGCCGCGGGAGACAGGCGGGCGGCGCGGCCGAGGCGCGCGCCATGCAGGGCGACGAAATGCTCGGCCAGCGGCGCGATGTCGCCGGGCCGCTCGCGCAGCGCCGGGATTGCCAGGGGAAACACGTTGAGACGGTAGAACAGGTCCTCGCGGAAGCGCCCGGCCTTCACCTCGGCGGCCATGTCGCGGTTCGAGGTGGCCAGCACGCGGATGTCGATGGGAGTCGGTTTCTTGCCGCCGACGCGCTCCACTTCGCGCTCCTGCAGCACGCGCAGCAGCTTGGCCTGCAGGGCGAGGGGCATTTCCGAGATTTCGTCGAGCAGCAGGGTCCCCCCGCCGGCCTGCTCGAACTTGCCGGCCTGGGCGCCCTGCGCGCCGGTGAAGGCGCCTTTCTCGTAGCCGAACAGTGTCGCCTCGAGCAGGGTGTCGGGGATCGCCGCGCAGTTGATCGCGACGAACGGCCCCTTGCCGCGCGCCGAGCGGTCGTGGATGGCGCGCGCGAACACCTCCTTGCCCGTGCCGGATTCGCCGGTGAGCAGCACGGTCGCGTCGGTGCGGGCGACGCGCGCCGCGAGCAGCAGGATTTCGCGGGTTCTCGGGTCGGCGGCGATCACGCCCTCGACCGCCGGGGCCATCGCGTAGCGCTCGACCTGATCGAGCAGGGCGCGCGGCTCGAAGGGCTTGAGCATGAAGTCGCAGGCCCCGCCGCGCATCGCCGCGACGGCCTTGTCGACGTCGCCGAAGGCGGTCATCAGCAGGACCGGCAGGCCGGGCCTGCGCTGGCGAATCTCGCCGAGCAGCTGCAGGCCGTCCAGCGGGCTCATGCGCAGGTCGGAGATCACCATGTGGAAGTCCTGCCGCTCGATCAGCGCCAGCGCGGCGGGCCCGCCGTCCGCTCCGGTCACCGCGTGACCGGCCGCCTCGAGCGTGATCAAC
>JAGXSN010000055.1 GCA_018333815.1 Sulfuritalea sp.
GCTGCAGCCGCTCGCAGCGGCAGGGGCCCCGCCTGCGGGGACCCAGCGTCCGCGCGCGGCGCCGGGACGGCCTGCGCCGGCCCGCCTCCGGCCTGCAGCGCCTCGAGGCTGTCGGCCGACATGGCCATGATCTCGACGCCGCCGGGAACGGACTTGTTGGAGATCACGATGGCCTCCGGGCCCAGGACTGCCTTGACCTTGCGCAGGGCCTCGCGCGCGCTTTCAGCGAAGAAACGTTTTACCGTCATGCTTTCCTCATCGATTCTTGTTGCCGACGACCGCTGTCACCCGGATCGTCTTGGTTT
Source organism: Sulfuritalea sp. (assembly GCA_018333815.1). Classification (GTDB taxonomy): domain Bacteria; phylum Pseudomonadota; class Gammaproteobacteria; order Burkholderiales; family Rhodocyclaceae; genus Sulfuricystis. Next base: position 306 of record JAGXSN010000055.1, read on the forward strand.
CGGGAATCTCGCTGTTGGACAGCACCTTCAGATTCGGCCAGGCGCGCCGCAGGAAGCGCGACAGCAGCCAGCGCAGATTGGCGCCGACCAGCAGCACCGCCGGCAGGCCGAGCTTCTCCTGCTGCCGGGCGGCTTCGGCGGTTTCGCGCAACAGGGTATCGGCCAGCCCCGGCTCGATGCCGGAGGCATCCGCGCCGCCGCCCTGCAGGGCCTGGCCGATCAGGCGCTCGAGGCCGGGATCCAGCGCGATGACCTGCAGTTCGCCGCCATTGCCGAAGGTCTGCTGGACGATCGCCCGGCCGAGGGCGATGCGGGTCTGCGCCGTCAGCTCGCCGGCGTCCTGGGTGCGCGCCGCATGGGTGGCGAGCGCCTCGATGACGGTACGCATGTCGCGGATGCTGACGCCCTCTTCGAGCAGGTTCTGCAACACGCGCTGGACCGTGGCGAGCGGCAGCGTCTTGGGTACCAGGTCTTCGATCAGCTTGGGCGCGTCCTTGGCCAGGTGATCGAGCAGCGCCTGCGTTTCCTGGCGGCCGAGCAGGTCGGCGGCATGGGACTGGATCAGGTGGTTGAGGTGGGTGGCGATCACCGTGCCGGCATCGACGACCGTGTAGCCCATCACGTGCGCCTGGTCGCGCAGCCCCGCCTCGATCCACACCGCCGGCAGGCCGAAGGCAGGATCCTGCGTGCTTGTGCCGGGCAGCGGCCCGCTCACGCGCCCGGGATCGATGGCGAGGTGCATGCCCGGATAGGCTTCGCCGGCGCCGATCTCGACGCCCTTGAGCGTGATCCGATAGGCGTTCGGCTTGAGCTCGAGGTTGTCGCGGATGTGCACCGGCGCGCAGAGGAAGCCGACCTCCTGGGCGAACTTCTTGCGCAGGCCGCGGATGCGCTTGAGCAGTTCGCCATCCTGGCCGCGATCGACCAGCGGGATCAACCGGTAACCGACCTCGAGTCCGAGCACGTCGACCGGCGCGACATCGGCCCAGCTGGCTTCGGCCGTCTCCGCGACGGCGGCGGGGGCCGCCGGCCGCACCGCTGCCGCTTCGGTGCGCAGGCGCTGGCGCGTCGCTATCCACCAGGCCAGCGCGCCGAAGCCGCCGGCGAGGAACAGGAAGACGAAATGCGGCATGCCGGGGATGATGCCGAGCACGACGAGAATGCCGGCGACGAGCGCGAGCACCATCGGATTGGCGAGCATCTGGCCCGAAAACGAGGTGGCGACATCCTTCTCGTCATTGACGCGCGACACTACCAGACCGGCGGCCACCGAGATGATCAGGGCGGGAATCTGCGCGACCAGGCCGTCGCCGATGGTCAGCAGCGTGTACACCCGCGCGGCATCGCCGGCCGCCATGTCGTGCTGGATCATGCCGATCAGCAGTCCGCCGATCATGTTGATCAGCAGGATCAGGATGGCGGCGATCGCGTCGCCGCGCACGAATTTCGAGGCGCCGTCCATCGAGCCGTAGAAGTCGGCCTCCTGGGAGATTTCCCTGCGCCGGTTGCGCGCCTCGTCCTCGCCGACCAGGCCGGCGTTGAGGTCGGCGTCGATGGCCATTTGCTTGCCCGGCATCGCGTCGAGGGTGAACCGCGCCGAGACCTCGGCGATGCGGCCGGCGCCCTTGGTGATGACGACGAAGTTGATGATCGTCAGGATGACGAAGACGATGATGCCGACCGCGTAGTTGCCGCCGACCAGGAAGTGGCCGAAGGCCTCGATCACCTTGCCGGCGGCGTCCGGGCCGGTGTGGCCTTCGAGCAGCACGATGCGGGTCGAAGCGACGTTGAGCGAGAGACGCAACAGCGTGGTCACCAGCAGCACCGTGGGGAAGATCGAAAAATCGAGCGGCCTGAGGATGTTGAGCGCGACCAGCATCACCATCACCGACAGGGCGATGTTGAAGGTGAATAACAGGTCGAGCAGGAAGGGCGGCAGCGGCAGCACCAGCATGGCGAGGATCAGGATGATCAACGCCGGCGCCGCGAGCGCCTTGAGGTTGTCTGGCCGCGCCAGGGTGCGCCAGTCGAGGGTCTGGGTCGCCATTTAGTCGGCGGTTCCCGGGTCGAGCCCCGCCGGCACGGCCACCGCCGCGGGCGGCGCCGGCGCCACGCCCGCCGCGCCCCCTTGCGCCAGGAAGGCATTGAGCTGGTAGATGTAGGCCATCACCTCGGCGACCGCGGTGTAGAGCGGCGCCGGAATCGCCGCGCCGATGTCGACATGGCGGTGCAGCGTACGCGCCAGCGGCGGCAGCTCGAGCACCGGCACCCGGTTTTCCGCCGCGATGGCGCGGATCTTCTGGGCGACGAGATTCATCCCCTTCGCCACCACCACCGGCGCGCCCGCCTTGGCGCTGTCATACTTGAGGGCGACCGCGAAATGGGTCGGGTTGGTTACCACCACGTCGGCCTTGGGCACCTCGGACATCATGCGCCGCCGCGCGATTTCGGTCTGCTGGCTGCGAATTCTCGCCTTGAGGTACGGATCGCCCTCGAGCTCCTTGAGTTCCTGCCACAATTCCTCGTGCGTCATGCGCAGGTCGCGGTAGTAACGCCACAGCTGGAAGGGCACGTCGAACAGCGCGACCAGCGCCAGGCCGGCGACGAAAGCCATGAAGGCATACAGCAGCAGGCGGCCGAAGGCGGGCAGCGCGGACTCGATCGGCTGCGCCAGCATGGCGAACATCTTGTCGCCCTCGTTGAGGACGATCCAGAACACGATACCGCACAGCAGCAGCGTCTTGAGCACGCCCTTGACCAGCTCGGCCAGGCTGTGCCAGGAAAACATGCGCTTGATGCCCTGGATCGGATCGATGCGTTCGTTCTTGAAGGCCATTGCCTTCGGGGCGATGACCCAACCGCCGAGCAGGAAGGGCGTCACCAGGGCGGCGGCGAGGGTAGCGAGGAAAAAGGGCGCAAGGATGATCAGCGCCTCGGCGCCGAGCGTCGCCAGGCCCGCGCCGATCGCCTCGGCATCGAAGGCATCCCTGCGCTCGAGCGTCAGCCCTGCCCGCATCAGATTCCCCCCGTGCTGCAGCAACCAGCCCGACATCGCCCAGATGCCGAGTGCGCCGGCCGCCATGACGAGGAAGGCCGCCAATTCGCGCGATTGCGGAACCTGGCCCTCCTCGCGCGCCTTTTCGATGCGCCGCGGCGATGGGGGCTGGGTCTTTTCGAGATCGCTCTCTTCAGCCATGGACGGTTCTTTCCCTCATGCCGGCAATTATTGCCGGCGGGGTCGGGACGGAACCGGTGAATAAGCGGGAATTGGGCGGTTAATCCTTTCCGGGCGCCGTCCCGCCGGCGCCGACCTTCTCAGAACGTCACCGTCAGGCGGCGTTCGACATAATGCATCCCGGCAGTGCCGGTATTCGGGCATGGGGGCTGGTTGCACGCCGTCGCCGTGACGGTATGGACCGTCGGCGCACCGAAGGTTCCGGCAGTGGCAACGCAATCGACCGTCACCGTGAAGCCGGCCAGCGTGGGCGCCGGCGGCGTGAAGCTCTGGCTCGCGGCGCAACTGCCGTCTTGCAGCTGGCGGTAGAGGCCCCATTCGATGCCGGCGCGGGCGGCCTGGTAGGCCCGCGCGCCCTGCACGTCGAGGGCCGAGCCGATCTGCTGGCCCGCGGAGATGTGCACGATGAATGCGCCCAGCGCCGCCAGCACGACCAGGATGAAGATCGCCGAAACGAGGGCAAAACCGCGCATTCTCAAGAAACACGAAGGGCCGCCCCGAGTGTTTCTTGGCCCCTTGAGGGGAGATCGCCGCGCAGCGGCGATTTCGGGGTGGGCTTTTGTCATGGCGCGTTGTCCACGTGGATCTGGTTGAACAGCGTGACGCTCTCGCCGCCGGAAGTGAGCGTAAGGCGGACATAGAGCAGCCCGTTGCGGCCGGTGGCGTTGGCGGCATACTCGACCTCGCAGCGGGCCTGGCCGGTCAGGCGGGCGGAAAGGCCCGCGGCCGGGATCGCTTGCGCCGGATTGAAGCCATAGTTCCAGTGGCGCATCAAATCGCCGGCGCCCGCTTGCGGACAGGCGTAGGTGACCGCGCCCACGCCTCCCGGCACGACCTGGAAGCGCGCCCCCGGCGAGCGGAACGGAAAAACCTGACTGGCCGTCAGGACCAGGTTGCCGCCGCCTGCCGACCGCACCTGGGCGCGATTGTTGCCGGCGTAGGCATCCGCGCCGGGGACGCCCAGGTTGTAGATCACGACGAAGTCGCCCGGCGCCGCCTCGACCGGGCCGAGGACATCGAACGAGGTGTCGCCGCGGAAATCGAGGAAGTCGCCTGCGCTCGAGCCGTCGGTTTCGTCCCGGTAGCGGCCGCCGCTTTGCGTCATGATGAATTCGATGTAATGGACGCCGCCGCCGGTCATCACGCGCAGGCTGTTGGGCAGCGCCAGCCGCACGTCGCGCGCCAGGCGGCGCAGGGCGACGTCCGCTGCGTCGGTCAGCTCGGCGCGGCGCACCGAATCGACGTAACCCTCGACCGGCTGGCGGACGAACACGGCCACCGCCGCGGCGACGATGCCGGTGATGACGATCACCACCACCATCTCGACCAGCGTGAAACCGCGTGTTCTTCTCATGGCAACACTCATGGCAAGGTATTGGGCGAATAGCGGGTGCGGTAGCCCTCCAGCTCGAGGGTCTCGCCCCCCGAGCTGACCGTCACGATGATGCGCAGCGCGGCGGCGGCCGGAATCCCGTGCAGGCCTTCGGGCACGACCGTCACCGTCGCGGCATAGGGCGCGGCACCCCCCCCGGCGATGTTGGTGGTCGTCGACACGCCGTTGTAGTCATTCACGTTGTCCAGCGGCGTCGCGCTCGCACGCGCCTCGCCGGCCTCGGGCGCCAGGTTGTTTTCGGCCACCGAGCAAGCGGCGAAGCCGGTCGCCGTGGCGGCATTGGCATCGTCGGGATCGCACCAGGTGAAGGGCTGCAGCAGCACCTCCTCGAGCAGCGCCTCGGCGATCGCCAGCGCCTGCTTCCTGACCAGCGGATCGGCGCTGTGGCGCGTGGCGAGGTTGAGCGCGGTCAGCACGCCGGCCAGCGCCACGCCGACGATGACGATGAAGACCACCAGCTCGACCAGCGTCAGGCCGCGCTGGGCGCGCTCAGCGCACATGACCGGTCTCCGCCTCGACGACGATGGCGCCGACGCCGCCGGACACGGCATAGACTCTGCCCGCGTCGGGCCGGCCGAGCGCATCGAAGGTCAGCACGTCGTCGGCCGGGGTGAGCGTCACGCCGCCAGGCGCGGCGAACGAGTGGGCATCGCCGCCGGGCAGGATCAGGGGCGCCCAGGCGGCGGCGCCCTCGCCCTCCGGCGTCTGACGCTGCACCTCGACCGTGAAGCCGCTGTTCGCGATCGTCACCCGCACCGCGCGCCGCTGCGCCACGGCGGCCTTGCGCGCGTATTGCAGGGTGGCCTTGACCCGGTCGCGGTAGCCGATCTCGTCCCAGCCGCGCAGCAGGTCCATGCGCGGCAGGGCGACGGCGGCGAGGATGCCGACCAGGATCAGGATCGTGACCAGTTCGACGAGGGTGAAACCGCGCTGCGCCATGCGCTCAATACCGCTCGCGCAGGTAGATGTAGGGCGCGCGCGGCGAACCGAGGCGGATGCGGGCGTTCGGATCCTGCGCCCAGGCCGCCACCCCGCCGCAATTCGCCGGGGTCGCCCAGTGGCCCTGCAGCCAGGGCCGGCCGGCCGGCGTGCCGCCGGGGG
>JAGXSN010000056.1 GCA_018333815.1 Sulfuritalea sp.
GTCGCTCCCGGGTAGGCTGCTAGAGGCCGGCGGCAACGTCGGTCCCAGAGGAATGACTGCCCACGACAGAACCCGGCTTATCGGCGGACTTCCACCCCTCCTCTCTTCACAAACCACTTTTATAACATCTCATCACTCGTTGATTTTTCGAGTATTTTTTCTTCAAGAACCCTCACCGGAATCCTCCCTAACTCATTGTCCCGCATGAAATTTTTCGCTTTGCGTTGTTGACTCGCCGAAAATGGTGGAATAAAGTGGGAGCAAGTGGGGAGATGTGGGGGAGACTTTGTGTTTCAAGGAGCGGCGCAACTCAGTCTGGATGCCAAGGGTCGGCTGGCGATCCCCGCCCGGCACCGCGACGCCCTGCAGTCGGCCGGAGACGGTCGCCTGGTGCTGACCGCCCACCCGCACCGCTGCCTGCTGCTCTATCCCGAACCCGACTGGGCGCCGATCCGCGACCGCATCCTCGCCGCGCCCAGTTTCGATCCGCGCTCGGCCGCCCTCAAGCGCATCCTGGTCGGCAACGCCCGCGAGGGCGAAATCGATGCCGCCGGCCGCATCCTCATCGCTCCGGAGTTGCGCGATGCGGCTGCCCTGGACAAGCAGGCCTGGCTGGTCGGCATGGGTTCCCATTTCGAGATCTGGAGCGATGCCGGCTGGCGGCGCCAGCACGAAACCGCCTTCGAGGCCTTGGCCGGCGCCGCGCCGCCGCCGGGATTCGAGGGCATTTCCCTGTGATTGCGGCCGATGGACGAAACGCCGCCGGCCGCCCACCAGCCGGTGCTGCTGGCCGAGACCATCGCCGCGCTGGCGCTCCGGCCCGCGGGCTGCTACGTCGATTGCACCTTCGGCCGCGGCGGACACAGCCGCGCGATCCTGGCACGGCTGGGGCCGGCGGGCCGGCTGATCGCGCTGGATCGCGATCCGGCGGCCATCGCGGCCGGCGCCGCGCTGCAGGATGCGCGCTTCGCGCTCGTCCATGCGGCCTTCAGCCGGCTGGATGAAGTGCTGGCTGACCTGGGAGTGGCGGCGGACGGGATCCTGCTGGATCTGGGCGTTTCGTCGCCGCAGCTGGACGATCCGGCGCGCGGCATGAGTTTTCGTTTCGATGCGCCGCTCGACATGCGCATGGATACGACGCAGGGGGAGACCGCGGCCGAGTTTCTGGCGCGGGCCGAACAACGTGAAATCGAGGAGGTGATTCGTGACTATGGCGAAGAACGGTTTGCTCATGCGCTTGCAAAGGCGCTTGTTGCTGCTCGGAGCGGGCAGCGTATTTCATCCACAGGACAGCTTGCCGCGCTCGTGGCGGCGGTCGTCCGCACGCGCGAGCCAGGGCAGCACCCGGCGACGCGCACCTTCCAGGCTCTACGGATTCACGTCAATCGGGAGCTTGAGGAGCTGTCGCTGACCCTGCCGCAGGCGCTCGGCCGCTTGAAGCCGGGCGGAAGGTTGGCCGTGATCAGTTTCCATTCCCTCGAAGACCGCATCGTCAAGCACTTCATGCGCGATGCGGCCCATCCGCCGCAGCCGCCCAAGGGCGTGCCGGTGCGCGCCGCCGACCTGCCGGCGCCGACCGCCCGTCTGGTCGGCAGGGCGAGCCGTGCCGGGGCGAGCGAAATCGCCGCCAACCCGCGCGCCCGCAGCGCGGTGCTGCGCGTGGCCGAGAAGCTCTAGGATGGGCGTCCGCCTCGCCTTCGCCCTGCTTGTCGCCGTGCTCGTCAGCGCGCTTGCCGTCGTGTCGTCCAACCACGGCGCCCGCAAGCTGGTTGGCGCACTCGAACGCGAACAGGAACGCGCGCGCGCGCTCGAGGTCGAATGGGGCCAATTGCAACTCGAACAGAGCACCTGGGCGGCCCATGCGCGCGTCGAGCAGATCGCGCGCAGCCAGCTCGGCATGCATCCACCCCGCGCCGACCGGATTCTCGGCCCCGCCCAATGAAAATCGCCCGCAGCCCCCTGCTCGACGATCGCCTGCCGATCTGGCGCGCGCGTCTGGTGCTCGGCCTCCTGCTGGCGGGGTCGCTCGCCCTCGTCGGCCGCGCCCTCTGGCTGCAGGGGGTCCAGAGGGATTTCCTCATCGGCAAGGGGGAAGCGCGCTACGAACGGGTGCTCGAGATTCACGCGACGCGCGGCCGCATCCTCGACCGCAACGGCGAGGCGCTGGCCGTGTCGACCCCGGTACGATCGGTCTGGGCGATCCCGGAGGACGCCAGGCTGAGTCCGGCGCAACTGCGCCGGCTCGCCGCGCTGCTCGAAGCCGATCCGCGCGAGCTGGCCCGCAGGCTGGCGAGCGAGCGCAACTTCGTCTTCCTGAAGCGCCGCATCGCACCCGATGTCGCCCGCCGCGTGGCCGATCTCAAGCTGCCCGGGATCCACTTCCAGGACGAGCATCGCCGTTACTACCCGAGCGGCGAAGTCGCCGCCCATCTGCTCGGCTTCACCGGGGCCGAGGACGTCGGGCAGGAGGGCATCGAACTGGCCCTCGAGGATCATCTGGCCGGCAAGTCCGGCGCGCGCCGCGTCATCAAGGACCGGCGCGGCCAGGTGGTCGAGGACGTCGAGGCGGTCCGTGTGCCGCGCGAGGGCCGGGATGTGGTTCTCGCCCTCGACTCCCGGCTGCAGTTTCTGGCTTATTCCCGCCTGCGGCAGGCCGTCGAGGCGCACCAGGCGCGGGCGGGCGGCATCGTCGTGCTCGACGCCAGGACGGGCGAAGTGCTGGCGCTCGCCAACCTGCCGACCTTCAATCCGAACAACCGCAGCCGGCTTTCCGGCGCGCAGCTGCGCAACCGCGCCTTCACCGACGCCTTCGAGCCCGGCTCGACCTTCAAGCCCTTCGTCGTGGCGCAGGGCATCGAGCGGGGGCGCGTCGGTTTCGATACGCCGATCCAGACGGCGCCCGGCCGCCTCACCATCGGCGCCGCGACGATCTCGGACGCCCATCCGCACGGCCTGCTCTCGGTCGCCCAGGTGATCCAGAAATCATCGAACGTCGGCACCGCCAAGATTGCCCTCGACCTGTCCGCCGAGGACCTGTGGTCGCTGTTCGATCGGCTCGGTTTCGGTCAGCCCCTCAAGCTCGGCTTTCCCGGCGAGGCCGGCGGCCGCCTGCGCCCCTGGCAACGCTGGCGCCCGATCGAGCAGGCGACGATGTCCTACGGTCACGGCATTTCGGTGACCCTGATCCAGCTGGCGCGCGCCTACCTGGCCTTCGCCCGCGACGGCGACCTGATCCCGCTTTCGCTGACGCGCGTCGACGCGCCGCCCGCCGCCGGGGCGCGCATCTATTCGACCCAGACCGCGCGCGCGCTGCGCGTCATGCTGGAAATGGCAGTCCAGCCGGGCGGCACCGCCCCGCTGGCCCAGGTGCCGGGCTATCGGGTCGCCGGCAAGACCGGCACGGCGAACAAGCTCGAGGGCGGCGTCTATACCGACAAATACGTGTCCTCCTTCGTCGGTTTCGCGCCGGCGTCGGAGCCGCGCCTGCTGATCGCGGTGATGATCGACGAGCCCAGCGCCGGCCAGTTTTACGGCGGCGCGGTGGCGGCCCCGGTGTTCGCGGCCGTCATGGGCAGCGCCCTGCGCGCGCTCGGCGTCCCGCCCGACGACGCGCTGCGCCCGCTGCAACTGGCCGATGTCGCGCCGGCCCGGGAGGAAATGTGAGCGCGGGCCTGGTCCAGCCGCCGCTGATGATCGGCGTGACCGGCACCAACGGCAAGACCTCGGTCACGCACTGGATCGCCCAGGCGCTCACGCTGCGCGGCCGCAAGTGCGCGATCGTCGGCACCCTCGGCAACGGTTTTCCCGGCGCGCTCGCGCCCGGCCCGAACACCACGCCGGGCGCGCACGTGCTGCGCGAGTTTTTGCCCGCAAGCGTGCGCCAGGGCGCCCAGGCCTGCGCCATGGAGGTGTCGTCGATCGGCCTGCACCAGGGCCGGGTGGACGCCGTGCGCTTCGACGTGGCGGTGCTTACCAACCTGACGCGCGACCATCTCGAATACCACGGCACGATGGCGGCCTACGCCGCGCAAAAGGCGCGGCTGTTCGACTGGCCCGGACTGCGCTGCGCCGTGCTGAATCTCGACGATCCCTTCGGCCGCGAGCTGGCGCACCGTCTCGCGGGCCGGACCGCCACGATCGGCTACACGCTGGAAGGCGCCGGCGGCGCCGATCGCGTCCTGCGCGCCCAGGGGCTGACCGAATCCGGCGGCAGCCTGGTCTTCACGCTCGACGGGGTGCGCTGCGCGGCCCCGCTGGTGGGCCGCTTCAACGCCGCCAACCTGCTCGCCGTGATCGGCGCCCTCCTCGCCGGCGGCGAACCGCTGGCCGCCGGCGCCGCCGCGCTGGGTGGCATCGTCCCGCCGCCGGGACGCATGCAGCCGATCGGCGGAGACCATGCGCCGCTGGTCGTCGTCGATTACGCCCACTCGCCCGATGCGCTCGAGAAAGCGCTGACCGCGCTGCGCGGCGCCGCGGCGGCGCGCGGCGGCCGCCTGG
>JAGXSN010000057.1 GCA_018333815.1 Sulfuritalea sp.
GCATCGACGATCACGATGCAGGTGGCGCGCAACTTTTTTCTCACCTCGGAAAAGACCTTGACGCGCAAGCTCTACGAGGCCCTGCTCGCCTTCAAGATCGAAAACAGTCTCTCCAAGGACGAAATACTCGAGGTCTATCTGAACCAGATCTACCTCGGCCAGCGCGCCTATGGCTTCGCCGCGGCAGCGCGCATCTATTTCGGCAAAGGCATCAAGGATACGACGATCGCGGAAATGGCCATGCTGGCTGGCCTGCCCAAAGCCCCCTCGAGCTTCAACCCGGTCGCCAACCCCAAGCGCGCGCAATTGCGCCAACACTACGTTTTGCGGCGCATGCGCGATCTGAATTTCATCGACGCCCAGCAATTCGAAACGGCCCTGGCCGAGCCGCTGCAGGTGCGCCGCCAGATCGACAACTTCGCCGTCAGGTCGGATCACGCGGCGGAAATGGCCCGCCTGATCGCGATCGAAAGCTTCCCCGACGCCTACAGCGCCGGCATCAAGGTCATCACGACCCTCACCCGCAAGGAGCAGGAAGCGGCCCATCGCAGCCTGCGCCAGGCCGTGATCGCCTATGACCGCCGCCATGGCTACCGCGGCGCGGAAGCCTATGTGGACATGAAGCATGTCGCCGGCGAAAACGACGCGGCGCTCGAGGATTTGCTCGACGACGTGCGCGATGCGCCCGACCTGCGCGCCGCGCTGGTGCTTGAGGCGAGCCCGGCTCGGGTGCGCGCCTATCTGCCGGGGGGCGAAATCGTCACGGTGGAAGGCGCCGGCCTCAAGTTCGCCCAGAACATGCTCGACGCCAAGGCGCCGCCCAACCGCAGGTTGCGCCGTGGCGCCATCATCCGGCTCAACCAGGACGGCGGCGGGCGCTGGCAGATCGCCCAGTGGCCCGGGGTCGAAGCAGCTTTCGTTGCGGCCGACCCCGGCGACGGGGCGATCCGCGCCCTGGTCGGCGGCTTCGATTTCACCACCAACAAGTTCAATCATGTCACCCAGGCCTGGCGCCAGCCCGGTTCCAGCATGAAACCCTTCGTCTATTCCGCCGCGCTGGAAAAGGGTTATCACCCGCTTTCGGTTTTTCCCGACGAACCCCTGTCCATCTCCGCCGGGGAAACCGGCAGCCAGGCTTGGGAACCCAGGAACTACGACGGCAAGTATGAAGGTCCGATGACGCTGCGTCATGCCCTGACGAAATCGAAGAACATGGTCTCGATCCGGCTGCTCCGCGCGATCGATCCGCACTATGCCCAGGACTATGTCACCCGCTTCGGCTTCGAAGCCGACAAGAACCCGCCCTATCTGACCCTGGCGCTGGGCGCGGGCAGCGTCACCCCCTGGCAGCAGCTTGCCGCCTATTCCGTTTTCGCCAACGGCGGCTACAAGATCGAGCCCTATCTCGTCAAGCGCATCCTCGACGCCGACGGCAACGTGCTCGCGGAGGCCCATCCGGTGCGGGCTGGCGACGAATCGCTGCGCGTCATCGACCCGCGCAACGCCTGGGTGATGAACAGCATGCTGCAGGACGTGGTGCGGCGCGGAACCGCTGCCCGTGCCGGCCAGACGCTCCGGCGCACCGACCTGGCCGGCAAGACCGGCACCACCAACGACTATGTGGATGCCTGGTTCTGCGGCTACCAGTCCTCCCTGGTGGGCATCGCCTGGATGGGCTTCGGCCAGCCCAGGCGGCTGGGCAACGGCGAGACCGGGGGACGCGCCGCCCTGCCGATCTGGATCGATTTCATGCAGGCGGCCCTCAGGGACGTGCCCGAAACGCAGCCCGCCATGCCTGCCGGCATGTTGCGCATCGAGGGCAATGACCCGGTCAGCGGCGCACCCGTCGCCGATTATGTCTATCGGGAATCCCTTCCCGAGCCGCCCGCCGAGAAGGAATCCTTCCTGCCCGACTTCCTGCGTCTGTTTGGCAAGGAGCCGGTCGCCCCGGTGCAGGACGCCCGGATTCAGCCGCTCGCTCCCGAACGCAGTCCCTGATCGGGGCCCGGCTACGAAGACTGCTGGGCAATGCAGCGGGACAGCGTCTCATCGAGGCTCGCGCCGGCGCGGCTGTCGCGCCAGGGCTCGCCGCTTCCTGCCGGCGGCCGGAAATGGAAGCCGCCCGACTTCGCCGCAATCCAGATTTCGCGGGCTGCGGCATGGCGATTGACGATGATTTTGCCGCCGCCCCCGAAATCCAGCTCGATGATTCCGCCCGGCTTGATCTCGAAATCCCAGTCCGCCTCCGTGGCGGTCTGCAACCGCTCCAGCGCGGCTTCGATCCTTGCCAGTTCCGCATCCGCCAAGGCCAGGAACTCACGTTCTTCCACATCACCTCCGTGTTGTAACATTTCCCCATGAAACCGCACATCCGCCCGATCGCCCGTTGCTGCCTGATTGCCTCCGCCGTCCTGATGCTGGCGGGATGCGGCAGCAAAGGCCCGCTCACCCTGCCCGCCGCAACCCCGGCAGCCCCGGCCCACAAGGCGGCCGATCATATCAGCCCGGCCGCGGCCAAAGCGCCCTAAGCCGTCAATGAACCCGATCGCCAACCCATCGTCCGGAGCCCGGGTCGAAAACGTCCCGCTCGCCGGCATCGCCGAACGTTTCGGCACGCCCTGCTATGTCTATTCGCGCGCCGCGCTCGAGGCCGCTTTCGCGGCCTATCGCGCCGCCCTGGCCGGCCGCAATGCGCTGATCTGCTATGCCGTCAAGGCCAATCCGAATCTGTCGATCCTCAAGCGGTTTGCCCAGCTCGGCGCCGGGTTCGACATCGTGTCCGGCGGCGAACTGGCGCGCGTGCTCGCGGCCGGCGGCGATCCGGGCAAGGTGGTGTTTTCCGGCGTCGGCAAGTCGCGCGCCGAAATGCGCGCGGCGCTGCAGCAGAACATCTATTGTTTCAATGTGGAATCCGCCAGCGAACTGGAACTTCTCGACCGGGTCGCCGGCGAGACGGGCAAGCAGGCCGCCGTCGCGTTGCGCGTCAACCCGGATGTCGATCCGAAGACCCACCCCTACATTTCCACCGGCCTGAAGTCGGCGAAATTCGGCGTGCCCTTCGATCAGGCCGCGGCACTGTACCGGCGCGCGCAGGCGCTGCCCCATCTGCGCATCCGCGGCATCGCCTGCCACATCGGCTCGCAGCTGCTCGACCC